>CAZOTG010000038.1:0-11537 GCA_964582585.1 uncultured Chromatiaceae bacterium
GCGCCAATTCCGGTATCTTGCGATAGACCAGCAGACTGCCGATGTCGTGCAGCAGTCCCGCCACGAAGAAGCGCTCCACCAGTTGTTCGCCGCGCTGGGCCGCCAAAGAGCGGGCCGCCAGGCCGCAGCAGATGCTATGGCGCCAGAAATCCTCCATGGTCACCAGGTCATTGGGCAGACCCTTGAAGACCCGCATCACCGAGGTGGCGAGGATCAGGTCGCGCAGCTCTCGGGTGCCGATCACGGTGATGGCACGGGAGATGGTGTCTATCTGTGAGGGAAAACCGTAGAAGACGCTGTTGGCGATCTTCAGCAGGCGGGCGCTGAAGGCGGTGTCGTGGCTGATGACGCGACCGATATCCGCGGCGGAGTGGCGGGGGCTGTCGATCATCTCGTTGACCTTGAGAAATATCTCGGGCAATGAGGCGATCTCAATGGTGCCGGAAACCAATTCCCGTGGGCTGATGCTCATGCGCTTCCCCTCTCGCTTGGTGTAAGCTTCGATACTGCCATCGCGGCTGACAGTGCTGTTTAGCGGACAGTTTTTCCTAAGGACAGAATCTTAAGGCTATTTTACCCGTCTAACAGTCATTGTAGCAGCGGTTGTCCGGCCGCGGCACACCCGTTTGAATCTACGACCTTTTAGGGGGCGCGATCAAGCATTTTGTGTTCAAGAGCAGGATTAGCTCACAGTTTACAGATATAGGAACGGTCATTGGCTGAGCAACTTCACATAAGGTTATCCATATCCGGTATGAGTTGTGCGGGTTGCGTCAGCTCGGTGGAGGGGGCCTTGCGCTCGGTGCCGGGGGTGGCGGATGCCAACGTGAATCTGGCCGATCGCAGCGCGGAGGTGACCGGCACGGCGCCGGCATCGGCGCTGGTGGCCGCCGTGGAGGCGGCGGGTTACGAGGCGGCGGAGCTGAAGGGGACCGAGGACGAGGCGGTCAAAGAGGCCGCCGAAATGGGCCATTACCGGCGCCTACTGCGCAAGGCCCTGGTGGCGGGCAGCGTGGGCCTTCCCCTCTTTGTGGCTGGTCTGGTGGGGGTGTTGCCCGCCTTGGCGACGCCGGGCGGGCGCGGCTTCTGGCTGGCGGCGGGGGTGGCGACGGTCCTGGTCATGGCCTATGCCGGCGGCCACTTTTTCCTGGGGGCCTGGAAGGCCTTCAAGGTACACAACGCCAACATGGATACCCTCATCGCCGTGGGCACCGGGGCGGCGTGGTGTTATTCCATGACGGTGGTGCTGTGGCCGGACCGGGTCCCCAGTCTGGCGCAACATGCCTATTTCGAGGCGGCGGCGGTGATCATCGCCCTGATCAACCTCGGCCAGGCCTTGGAGATGCGTGCCCGCGGCCGGACCTCGGAAGCGATCCGCGGTCTGATCGGCCTGCAGCCCAAGACCGCACGGGTGATTCGTGATGGGCGGGAACTGGACGTGCCCATTGCAGAGGTGGGTCTGGATGAGACGATCAGGGTACGCCCCGGCGAACGCCTCCCGGTGGACGGCGTGGTGATCGACGGCCATTCCAATGTGGATGAATCCATGCTCAGCGGCGAGGCGCTGCCGGTGGAAAAACAAACCGGCGACGAGGTAGTGGGCGGCACCATCAATGTTTCCGGCAGCTTTCTCTATCAGGCCAAGCGCATCGGCAAGGATACGGTGCTGGCGCAGATCATCGAGATGGTGCGCAAGGCGCAGGGGGCCAAGCCGGCCATCGGCCGCCTGGCGGACCGGGTGGCGGCGGTGTTCGTGCCCAGCGTGCTGATCGTGGCGGTGATTACCTTCCTGCTGTGGTACGACCTCGGACCCGAACCGGTGGTGAGCTTCGCCATCGTTACCACCATGACGGTGCTGATCATCGCCTGTCCCTGCGCACTGGGGCTGGCTACGCCCATCTCCATCATGGTGGGGGTGGGCAAGGCGGCGGAGTATGGGATCCTGATCCGTAACGGCGATGCCTTGCAGCAGGCAGGGAAATTGACCGCGGTGGTCCTGGATAAGACCGGCACGGTGACCCAGGGCAAACCCGCGGTTACCTGCCTGGTCCCGGTGAATGGTTGGGATGAGGCCGCGCTGTTGCGGATCGCCGCCAGCGTGGAGGCGAGTTCCGAACATCCCCTGGCCGCGGCGGTGGTAGAGGCGGCTCGCTCTCGCGGCATCGAGCCGGTTATCGGCAGCGACTTCAAGGCGGTGAGCGGCCACGGGGTGCGCGCAGTGGTGGAGGGCAAGACCGTGCTGTTGGGCAATCGCAAGTGGCTGGACGACAATGGCGTGGCGCCGGGGGAACTGCCGACCCGGGCGGAGGCGCTGGCCGGGGAGGGGCAAACGCCCATGTATATCGCCGTGGACGGCAAGGCCGCCGGGCTGGTGGCGGTGGCCGACCCCGTTAAAGCGGATTCCCAGGCCGCCATCGCCCGTCTGCACGCCCTGGGCTTGAAGGTGGTGATGATCACCGGCGACCATCGCGTCACCGCCGAGGCGGTGGCCCGCCAAGTGGGGGTGGACGAGGTGATCGCCGAGGTCCTGCCCCAGGATAAGGCGGAGCGGGTGGCGGCCTTGCAGGCCCGCGGCGAGACCGTGGCCATGGTGGGCGACGGCATCAACGACGCCCCGGCCCTGGCGCGGGCGGATGTGGGCTATGCCATCGGCACCGGCACCGACGTGGCCATCGAGAGCGCCGATGTTACCCTGATGCGCGGGTCGCTGCACGGCGTGGCGGACGCCATCGCCATCTCCCGGGCCACCCTGCGCAACATCAAACAGAATCTGTTCGGGGCCTTTGTCTACAATGTGCTGGGCATTCCAGTGGCAGCGGGGGCGCTCTATCCGCTGTTGGGCATATTGCTCAACCCCATGATCGCCGGGGCGGCCATGGCCATGTCATCGGTGACGGTGGTGTCCAACGCCAATCGCCTGCGCTGGTTCAACGCCAGGCAAGCTTCGTGATGAACGCCACGCTGATCAATGCCGCGGGGCTGGTCCTTATCGGGCTCATTGTGTGGTGGTTCTGGCTGTCCCGCCCCGCCGCCCGTCGGGCGGATGCCGCGCCCATTACGGTGGTGGTGGAGGATGGGGTGTACTCGCCCGCGCGCATCGAGGTGGCGCCGGACCGGCCGGTGGTGTTGCGTTTTCTGCGTAAGGACCCCAGCCCCTGTGCCGCCAAGGTGATCTTCGCCGACCTCGGCGTCAGCGCGGACCTGCCCATCGGTGAGGAGCAGGAGGTGCGCCTTGCGCCGCAGCGGCCCGGCGAATATGAATTTACCTGCGAGATGCATATGTATCGCGGCAGCTTATTGGTGAGGTAGAGAGGAGAACGGCGTGAGCTGGTGGGGCAAGGCCATGGGCGGCGCCTTCGGTTTTTTATTGGGCGGACCCTTGGGTGCCTTGCTGGGGGCGGCCCTGGGCCATAAGTTGGATCAAAAGACCGACGGCGGCGCTGGGCTGGGGATAGGGTTCGACCCGGGAGCCCAGCAGCGAGTGCAGGCAGTGTTCTTCATGGCCACTTTTTCGGCGATGGGCCATGTGGCCAAGGCCGACGGTCGGGTCAGTGAGGACGAGATCGAAATGGCGCGCACCGTTATGGCGCGCCTGGGATTGAACTCGCAACTGCGCCAGGCGGCGATGCGCCTGTTCAACCAGGGCAAGCAGGCCGACTTTCCCCTGGACGATGTCCTATTACAATTCAAGCGCGAATGCCGCCAGCGCCGCACCTTGTTGCAGTTGTTCATGGAGTTTCTGGTGATGGCTGCCTACGCGGACGGCACCATGCATGCCGCCGAACGGCGCATCCTGCTGCACATCAATGCGCAATTGGGGTTCAGCGCCGCGGAGTTCGAGAATCTCGAGAGCATGGTGCGCGCCGGCCGGCGTTTCGATCAGGGCCACCGGCCCAGGGCGCAAAGGCCGCAGACCTCCCTGGCGGACGCCTGCGCCGTGCTCAATGTCTCCCCACAGGCCGGCGATGAAGAGGTCAAGAAGGCCTACCGGCGTTTATTGAGCCAGCATCATCCCGACAAATTGGTGGCCAAGGGCCTGCCGGAAGAGATGATGAAACTCGCCTCGGAACGCACCCATCAGATTCGCTCCGCCTACGAGCAGATACGTCGCCACCGGGGTTTTTGATGCGGTCAGGAATCCTTTTCCCACGCGGCAGGGGTGGGATAGGTTATAATCGACAACCCGGTAAAGGGGTGAGAGATAAGATTCGGTTTCGCGGTCATACGCTGGTAGATTCCGAGGCCAGCGCAACTTGTTTTTAAATCGGCGATAGAAGGTGAGAGAGGGGTTCATGGCGATTTTGGCCGGCCGAAGACCTGTGATGACGCTTTTTTCCAGTGCCGTTTGTCCCCAAAGCCATCGCGTGCGCTTGGTGTTGGCGGAAAAGGGCATTGGCGTCGAAGTCGTGGAGGTGGGGAGCGAAGTTTTCCCGGAAGATCTGGTCGAACTCAATCCCTACGGTTCGGTGCCGACCCTGGTGGACCGTGATCTGGTGTTGTACAACACGCAAATCATCATGGAATATCTCGATGATCGCTATCCTCACCCGCCGCTGATGCCGGTGGATCCCGTGGCCCGGGCGCGCACCAAACTCTATGTCTACCGCATGGAGCGTGATTGGTACAGCCTGCTCGACATCTTCGC
Organism: uncultured Chromatiaceae bacterium; assembly: GCA_964582585.1. GTDB lineage: Bacteria > Pseudomonadota > Gammaproteobacteria > DRLM01 > DRLM01 > JARRQJ01. The sequence continues at coordinate 4,646 of CAZOTG010000038.1, forward strand.
CACCGACGATAAGGGCAAGGCCGCCCAGGCCCGCAAGACCATTCGCGACGGCTTGACCGTCATCGCGCCGATCTTCGATCAAAAACCCTTTTTCATGAGCGATGAAATGACCCTGGCGGACTGTACCCTGCTGCCATTGTTGTGGCGCTTGCCGTCTTATGACATCGAACTGCCGAACGAGGCCAAGGCGGTGAGCAAGTACGCGGAACGCCTCTTCTCCGGGACGAGCTTCAAACGCAGTCTATCCGCGGCGGAGAAAGAATTGCGAGTTTGACCGCTCAAGGGTAGGCCGGTGTTTTCCCATTTCGATGGTGTCGGACCCATATCCTCCGAGCGCGGTTGGGATAATGGAATGACGCGTCGTTATTGCCTCTGGTAAAAAATCTTAAGATAACGATAATGATCCATTCCCTGACCGATCGGAGCGGACAGGGAGTCAGCCTATTACTATAAGGGGAGGAACATGAAAAGGATTAGTTCTGTAGTACTGGCGGCGGCGTTTGCTATTTCTTTTAACGCCTATGCGAGCGAAGGTCATGCCAAGCATTGGGGGTACGAAGGGGCGGAGGGGCCGGAACATTGGGGAGAGATGAAGGAGGAGTATGCCACTTGCAAGACCGGCATTCGGCAATCCCCCGTTGACCTGATGGCGCCCATCAAGGCGGAATTGGCGCCCTTGGAGATCGATTACCAGGCGGTGCCCTTGAAGGTGGCGAACAATGGTCACGCCATCCAGGTGGACCAGAAAGGCGCCGGTACCCTGAAGTTTCGAGGTCAGGAGTATCAGTTGCTGCAATTCCACTTCCACACTCCCAGCGAGCACAAGATAGACGGCAAGGCCCGTGAGATGGAGGCGCATTTCGTCCATAAGAGCGACCAGGGTCAACTGGCCGTGATCGGCGTCATGATCAATCCCGGCAAGGAGAACGCTGCGCTGAAGACGGTGTGGGACAACATGCCCCAGGACGTCAATGAGATGGCGGTGGCCGGCGCCGTGATCAATGCCAACGATATTCTTCCCGCAGGCAAGGATTATCAGCATTACATCGGGTCCCTCACCACGCCGCCCTGCTCGGAAGGGGTGCGCTGGATCGTATTGAACGAACCCATCGAGATGTCCCAGGCTCAGATCGACGCATTCAAGGCGATCTTCGCCCATAATGCGCGTCCGGTGCAGCCCATGCACGATCGCTTCCTGCTCAATAGCGGCAAGTAAGCAGGTCGTTCGCGGCGGATTCTCTGCAGTAAGAAGTTCCGGCGTAGATCACAAGGCCGCCGCACGGCATTGCCGTGCGGCGGCCTTTCTTTGCCGGAGGGAAATTTGGTTAGGCGCATGGCAACGCCATGACGTATAATTGTACCGCTATCAATGATGCGGCCCCGAATTTAAGCGATTGAGAGGCCACGCTTTGCAGAAGATGACGTCCAACCGACCCTACTTGATCCGCGCCTTTTACGACTGGATCGTCGATAACGGCATGACCCCGTACATTACGGTGGATGCTACCGTCGAGGGGGCAGTTTTACCGCAATCCTATGTGCGGGACGGGCAGATTGTGTTGAACATCAGTCCCCGCGCCGTGCAACAGATGCACCTCGGAGACCAAGAGATCAATTTCCATGCCCGCTTCGCCGGTACCTCGCTGCAGGTGGTGGTGCCGGCGCGCGCGGTGATGGCGATCTATGCCCGTGAAAACGGCGAGGGCATGTTGTTCGGCAATGAGCGGGAACAGGATGACGGGCCGCCGGAAGGCCCGCAGCCGCCACCGTCCGGCAAAGGCGGAAGACCGGCGTTGCGGGTGGTTAAATAGGTTCCAGGTTTGAAGATTAAAGGGTTTGAAAGTCAAACCTAATTTAAACTTAACCTGTAAGCTTCCAACTTTATAACATGCTAACCCTCTAAAAGCGGCAGCATCTTGCCCGGGTTGAGTATCCCCCTGGGATCGAACAAGCCTTTAATGCCGCGCATCAATTCCAGGGCCGGCGCGGCGATCTCGCGCTCAATGAAATCCCGTTTTTCGATCCCCACACCGTGTTCCCCGGACAGCGTGCCGTCGAGTTTCAATACCAGGTCGAAGACCCGATCCAAACAGCGTTCGGCGCGTTGCATCTCAGCGGGGTCATCGGGATTGACCAGCAGATTGACATGAATGTTGCCGTTACCGGCATGGCCGAAGTTGACGATGGTGACAGCGAACTCATCGGCCAGCGCCCCGAGCCCGCCGATCAATTCCGCCATGCGCGATACCGGCACCACCACGTCTTCGTTGATCTTCTTGGGGGCGATGGTGCGCAGCGCCGGGGACAGCGCCTTGCGCGTCGCCCATAGCGCCGCGGTTTCCGCGTCGTTGCCGGCGGCCTTGATGTCGAGCAGGCCAGGGTTTGCCGCGGCGGTGCGGATGCAGTCCACCGCGGCGTCGATGGCGGCATGTTGGCCGTCCACCTCAATCATCAACAGGGCGCCGGCCTGTTCCGGCAGCGGGACCTGCGCATAATCACGGATCATGGCGATGGCGCGGCCGTCGATGAATTCCAGGGCGCAGGGCGTCACCGCCTGCGCCATGATGCGCGACACCGCGGCGGCGGCGCTGTGCATGTCGCGATACACCGCTTGCAGCAGGCGCTTGGTTTCCGGTAACGGCGTCAGTTTCAGCGTCGCCTCGGTGATGACCGCCAGCGTTCCTTCCGAACCGATCAATAGGCGGGTGAGGTCGTAGCCCACTACCCCTTTGGTGGTGTAGACCCCGGTGCGAATCTCCGCGCCGCTGCCGGTGACGGCGCGCAGCCCCAGGGTATTCTCCCGCGGCGTGCCGTATTTCACCGCGCGTGGGCCCGCGGAATTATAGGCGAGATTGCCGCCCACGGTGCAGAACGCCGCGCTGGTGGGGTCGGGCGGCCAGAAGAAACCGTGGGCGGCGGCGGCCTCTTGTACGGCCTGGTTGGTGACGCCCGGTTGCACCACCATCACCCGATTGTCGACATCGACATGCAGTATCTCGTCCATGCGCTCCAGCGACAACACCACGCCGCCCTGCAGCGGTACGGTGGCGCCGGTGGTACCGGTACCGCGGCCGCGCGCCACCAGGGGTACCTGGTGTTCATGACAAAGAGCGACGATCGCGCGTACTGCATCGTGGCTGGCGGCGAACACCACCGCCTCCGGCAGGGCGTGGCGGCGACTGTTGTCATAGCCGTACGGCCAACAGTCGGCGGGATCGATTAGGACTTTGTCCCTCCCCTGGGTGTGCTGCAGGGCGTTCAGGAAATCAGGCGGCAACATGAGCGTTGGGTACGGAGAAATTTCAATCCTGGTATTCGAACAGCGCCACCACCCGCGCCACGCCGTCGACGAAGCGCGCCGCCTCCACCGCCGCCTTCCCTTCGGCCCGATTGACCAGCCCCATCAGATAGACAGTGCGGTTCTCCGTAACGACCTTGACGTTGGCGGCGCTGACCTCTTTGGTTTGCAACAGCTTGGTCTTGACCTTGGCGGTAATCCAGGTGTCTTCGCTGCGTGACTGCATCGTGGTGGGCTGGGCGACGGCGATCTCATTGTAGACCTTGCGCACCTTTTCCACATGGCGGGCGATGTCGACGGCGTGATTGCGCATGGCGGCGGTGGGGGTCTCACCGCTGAGCAACACGATGTTGTTGTAACTGGTGATGTTGATATGGGCCTTCTCCCCTAGATCCCTGTCTTCGTTGATGGCCTTGCTGATCTTGAGTTCAATGGCTTCATCATCGACGATGGTGCCGGCGGTACGCCGGTCCACGGCTACCGCAGTGCCGGCACCGCCGGCGGCGACGATGCCGCCGACGCAACCTTGCAGCTGGCCCAGGGCGATGGTACTGCCCAGGGCAATGACTAAGATAGCGGTAAATTTGACTGAGGGCTTCAAGGCTCTGCTCCTTATTTGATGTGGCGAACGGTTAACCGTCGACGCCAAAGGCGTTGGGGATCCACTGCATTTTATTTTCCCCCTTGTGCGGGGCGATGGCTACCACATCGAAACGTGACGGCCGCGCGGCCGCCTCGGGATGACATTGCAGATAATGCAGGGCGGTGGCCGCCAGCTTGGATCGTTTGCGGCGGTCAATAGTTTCGGCGCCGTCGGCGAAGCGGCGATTACCGCGGTAGCGTACCTCGACGAAGACCACGGTGCTGCCCTCGCGCATGATCAGGTCGATCTCGCCGTGGCGGCAACGGTAGTTGCGGGCCATCAGTTCCAGGCCTTGGTCCATGAGAAAACGGCAGGCCTGTGTCTCTGCGGCCTGGCCGCGTTCTCCGGGCAGGACCGGGCGCAGTTCCATTATTGCGGCGACGTCGCGATTTGCGACAGGAGGCGGGGCCGCCCCCCCGAGAAGCGCGCCCACAACAAGGTGCGGCGGATGCGATTGTTGTTGTCGATGACCAGGCGGCCGGTGGCACCCGGAAATTCTTCATAGGGCGAAGCGCGCAGGGTATCGAGATAGGGGATCAGGCGATAGGCATCCACACCCAAGGCGTAGAGCCGCGCATACTGATCCGCGGATTCGGGCCATAGTTTACGGGTCTTGGCGCGCAGCGGAAACTGTTGCGGCGTCAGCAACCAGGGGATGTCGGTGAAGGTCACGCCGTCCAGGTCGCGATCTTTGGCGCGATCCAGCCGGCCGTCGAAGATATGAGAGGTGGCATAGATGGGCAGGTCGCCAGCGTATTGGAATTTCAACTGCGGTGGAATCTGCCTCGCCTGTCGCGGAAACGCCAGCATGAAGATGAAATCTGCATCATGGCGCCGCCGGACCTCGAACTTGATAGAGGTCTGCAAGACGGAACGCAGGGTTCGCGCCCGGGCCTCGCTGGCATCGATATCCAATAGCCGGCGCAGGGGAGCCGACAGGTCGTCGCTGTTGGCCGCATAGCTTATGGAACCGGTTACCGTGCCGCCCAGTTGCTGCCAGTAATCCGCGAAGGCGCGGAAGGTGCGGTTGCCCCAGTCGCCTTCGGGGATGATCGCCAGGGCTTGTTGATGGCCCTCCAGCCAGGCGCGTTCCGCCACCATGCGCGCCTCGTCCTCCGGGGATAGGCCGAATTGAAACAGGCTGGCGGGGACGGCAGTGTCGCTGTCGGTATAGTTGAGGACCAGGGTGGGGATGGTGACCGCATTGCTTTGGCGCAGGGCGGTGATGGCCTCCTTTTCCAGCGGGCCCACGATGAACTCCGCGCCGTCCTTGACCGCCTGGGTGTAGAGCTGGGCGATATCCAGCACCCCCGAGGTGTCATAGATCTGGATCATGGGCTGATAGTCCTGCGCCGTGCGTTGCCAATAGGCGGCGAGAAAACCGTCCCGTATCGCCGCCGCCGAATTGGCATAGGCGCCGCTCAAGGGCAATAACAGGCCGATGTGGGAAGGCCGGCTGCGCAATCTCTCCGGTTGCTGTGCCAGCAGGGACGCTATCAATTCCTCGGAGGCGGGATGGTGGGGATAGCGATTGCGCCAGGCGGTGATGCGATTGTCCAGGCCGGTAGGCTGGGTGAGCGAGGTCTTGGCGATATAGGCCAGTTCCAGCCAGCCGCTCAAGGTGTCCGGCGGCGGCGCGGTGCGCAGGCTTTCCAAGGCGGTATCGGTGAGCGACAGCAGGGATTGCCATAGGGCTTGTTCATTGCGGCGCGCCGCATCCGGGTCGCTGAGCAACGGCGCCAGCGCAACCCGCTCCCGTGCCGCCTCCAAATAATTGCCCAGTTGACGATAGGCGGTGGCGCGTAGCTCATGGATGGTGGCGCGCACTGCCGGCGGCGTGTCGGCTTGCTCGGCGTTTGCAAGGGTGTCCAAGGCCGCGCGGGGGTCGCGCTCCGCCAGGGCGATCGCCGCCGCCACCGTTTTCCGTCGACTGAGTTGTTGGGAGTCCAGCGCCTCGGCGGGGAGCGACAGCAAGGTGTGTTTGGCCTGTTCGATGAAGTTGCCATGCCAGAATGCCTCGGCGGCGCTCAATAGATATTCGTAGTGCAAGGTATCCTTGCTGAGTGCTGCCAACTCCAGGTATTGCCTTGCCGCGATGGCATAGTCGCCGCCAGCGGCGGCGGCGCGTGCCTTATCCGCCAGCGCAGCGGAAGGCGCCGCCGCTTCTTTAGGCGAGGGGGGCGCGGTGGCACAGGCGGCCAGGATGAGCGCCAACACCGGCAGCCATAGCAGATAGCGGTGGATTGTGGTGGTGGCCTTCATGATGTAGTTTGGGCGGGTCTATCGTTCATGCTTAACGGGGCGGCCGTCGCGAATTCCACGGGAAAACCGGCGGCCTTGGCAATACAAGCGTCACAGTATCGGCAGGTGTCTGGCAAGTGTCAATTGTAAACGGTGCGCTCTACATAGTTGCCACGCCCATCGGTAATCTCGGCGATATGACGGCACGGGCGGTCGAGGTATTACGCGGCGTGACCTTGATCGCCGCCGAGGATACCCGGCACAGCGCCGGGCTGTTGCGGCATTTCGGCATTGCCACACCGTGCCAGGCCTTCCACGAGCACAACGAGCGACAACAGGCCGAAAAATTGATCGAACGTCTGCGCCAGGGGGACAGCGTGGCGCTGATCAGCGATGCCGGCACGCCCCTGTTGAGCGACCCCGGTTACCACCTGGTGCGGGCCGCCCATGCCGCGGGTGTTCAGGTGATTCCCGTGCCCGGTGCCAGCGCCGTGCTGGCGGCCTTGGCGGCATCGGGCCTGCCGACGGATCGCTTTGCCTTCGAAGGCTTTCTCCCCGCCAAGGGAGCCGCGCGCCGCGAGCGTCTGACCGCGTTGCGTGATGAACCCCGCACCCTGCTGTTTTACGAGTCCCCCCATCGGTTGTTGGCCAGCCTGGCGGAGATGGCGGCGGTGTTCGGCGGCGCGCGCGAGGCGGTGCTGGCGCGGGAA
>CAZOTG010000039.1:0-666 GCA_964582585.1 uncultured Chromatiaceae bacterium
AACCCCAGAAGGCGGTGACGGTGGCCAGGGTGCCGGGCAGCAGTACGCCGAGGGTCTCTCCGGGGTCGCTATGGCGGGCGAGTTCCCGGCCCAACACGGCGGCGCGGGCGATCAGGGCGTTGTAGCTGAAGGGTGCGCGATTGATATCTTCGGCAATGATGTGGGCGCCGCCGTGGATGCGGCGCGCCTCCAGCAGGCGGCCCACCAGGGTTTGATCCTTGTTGGCGGTCTCGAACATCAGTTCGGACATGAGGTCCGACAGCAGGCGGCCCGCCTTCTCGCGGCGGGCGCGGCCGCGGTATTGCGGGTCCATGTGCAGGCAGCGGGGCGCCTGCACGTTTAGAGCGACCTTGGGACACCAGCTCAGGCGAAAGCGGCCGCGCAGGCGTGAGAAAGGCGTGTACTGGGCGCCGTCGATGCGGATCGGCAGCACCGTGGCGCGCGCACGTTCCGCCACCAGGCCGGGCCCGTTGTAGACCTTCATCAGCGAACCGGTGACGGTGATACGGCCTTCGGGAAAGATCACCACGCAGCCGCCCTGTTCGACGCGGCGGATCAGGGCGCGGATGGAAAGGGGATTGCTGGGGTCGAGGGGAAAGAGATCGCAGAACCATGCCCCCACGCGCCCCATCCAGCTGCGGGCGATATAAGTGTTGATGGCAAAGG
>CAZOTG010000039.1:676-11408 GCA_964582585.1 uncultured Chromatiaceae bacterium
CCGGCAGGAAGGCATAGAACAGCAAGGCATCGAGAACGGAGGTGTGATTGGACACCACCATGGTGCGCTCGCCGAAGCTACGCAGATGCTCGGCTCCCTTTACCTCCACTTGATAAAGGCTCCGCAGAATCCAGCGTAAGACCGCCTTGAACATATTGCCTCCTTTGAACTCATTTATCGGTCGTTTCCGGACCGCCCATGACGCCATGTGGGGCGTCATGGAGAGATCATCGACAATAGAGGTGAATAAATAAACTTATTTGAGATAGTTAGCGAAATGTTCAACTTATAGTATTTAGTATTATTTTTTTATACTCACCGGCCTCCCCGCCCCCGCAGGGGCCGAAACACCTCCAGTTCCCAGGGCCGCAAGGCCAGCAGGAAACCGATGTTATGCGCTTGTCCAAAGGCAGGCATGCGTCCTGGCGATGACGCATACAATAAAGATAAGATAGTCGCTTCTATATGTTCAGCAGTAGGCTGGCCGTCGGTATGGCCACCTTACTAAGGGGATTAAGGTGCGTCGATGGTTTGCCGCTATCATGTCTGACGGCGGCAATGAATAAATGCCGCTTTACTGGAATGCATACAAATAATAAATGTGGACAAGGCGATGGCCGGTTTTTTCAAAAAGATCTTCGGAAAAAATGATGTGAAACTTTCCGATGACGAAGGGCGACAAGGCGGGGCCGCCGACGCCCTGGACCTGGCCTGGCTGGCGGAAATTGTGCGCTTCTTTCCTATTGGCGACAGAATCAGCTACTACCCCGAATACCAGAAAGAGATCGCGCTGGAGAGCATCGTGCTGGGTTATGGGATCAATAAGCATCTCATTTATTCTCCCGTCGATATTCGATTCCGCCAAAATGCCGGGCATGACGTGTTGCATCTCACGGTCGACGGCTATGAGAAGGTCGTGAGCGAAGTGGAGAAATTTTGTCTGCTGATTCCCTTCAACCGCGAGGATGAGACCAAGCTCGACTACGTGCGTCGCGCCGAACTCGGGCCGCATGGCGCCTTCCGCCGTAACAATACCATCACGCTGGTGGCCTATTCCAACGGAGGCGCCCTGAGTTCCATCGACACCACCGTGCGCAGGATACTGCCGCTGGAAAACGGTATCTATGCGGGTAACGAAATAGTCATGTTGGACGTGGATCCGGATTCGCTGACGCTTACCGACAAACGTCAACAGCATCGCCTGCCGACGTGTCTTCCCGCGGAGCTGGCGATAGGGGACGGCCCCGCTTACCCTTGTACGCTCCTGGATTTTTCCAACGAATTCGTGCAACTGCAGTTCGAAAAAATCAATCCAAGCCTGTCGGCTTTGACGGAATACAGGCGTCTCACGCTGGCCTTTAATATCGATCATGACCGGAGCGTCAAGAAATATCGCCTGGAGGGTGTGATGTACCGTAGGACCGACGCCACTCTGGTGATGAGATTGCTGGGCATCTACAAAGATGGAAAGCCGGTGCCCCTGGGCCTTATGGATATCCTCGATATAAAGTCAAACCTGCTGCGCCATCCGACGACGCACCAGGCGCTCAAAGAAGAAGACGAGAAGAAAAACGCCACAGGTTTCTGAAGGCCGGTCCTGAGAAATCGGGAAGGATATGATGTAATAGGCCTGGCGTTATAACTGATCTCGCATCCCGGAGGTTTCCCATGCGTTATGAGCTCTTTTACTGGCCTTCCATACAAGGGCGCGGTGAATTCGTTCGTCTGGCGCTGGAAGAGGCGGGCGCCGACTACCTGGACGTGGCGCGGAAGCGGGGGCGCGGAGTGGGCGTCGCGGCGATGATGGCTTTGATGGAGGACCTGGAGCGACCGCCGTTCGCGCCGCCGTTTCTCCGCGCCGGCAAATCGGTGGTCGCCCAGACCGCCAACATCCTGCAGTACCTGGGCCCGCGACTGGGTCTGGCGCCCAGGGCCGAGGCGGGCCGGCTGTGGGCCCACCAGTTGCAGCTCACGGTGGAGGACTTCGTGGCGACGATCCACGACACTCACCACCCCATCGCCGCCGGTCTCTACTACCATCAACAGAAGCCCGAGGCGCGGCGTCGCGCGCAATACTTCATCGCGGAGCGCGCGCCGAAATTTCTGCATTATTTTGAGCGGGTCTTGTCGCGCAATCCCTCGGGCAGGCGCTATATGGTGGGGCGCGGCCTGAGCTACGTCGACCTGTCCATGTTCCAGCTCGTCGCGGGACTGCGCTATGCCTTTCCGGAAACCTTGAAGCGTCTCGAGCCCAAGCTTCCCAATCTGGTGGCCTTGCATGAGCGGGTCGCGCAGCGGCCCGGCATCGCCGCCTATCTCGCCTCCGCACGGCGCATCCCCTTCAACGAGGACGGCATCTTCCGCCATTACCCGGAGCTGGAAGAGAAATAGCGGAGATATTTTTCAGCCGCTCTTGACGGGTGTCAGCGGCGGCATGGGGCTGTCCAGGCAGCTGGCCACGGTACGCAGCAGCTCCTGGCCCTTTATGGTTGCCCTCCCGTCATACATCAGGCTGGCGGCGCAGGCCTTGAGGAGGCGCAGCTTCAACAAAGGTTTGAGTTCCTCGAGTCTATCGACGGCCCTGTTCAATTCGTTCAGGCTCAGTTGGTCGCGGGGCACGAACTGCAAGGCCGTCGCGCCCACCGCGGCGATGCCGGCGCCGAAGGCCCGTTCCGCCGCGGCGGCGTCCGGATGTTCGGTGTGGGCCACCAGCGACAGCAGGACTTCGGCTTCCCGCTTCGCCGCGCCCAGATGGCTGTGCTTCGCCTTGGGTCGCTGCCGCAGATGGAAGTGCTCGTCGAGTTGCCGCATCAGAAAACGCTGCATGATCCATTCTCTCAGGTCGACCTTTTTGTCCGCGGCGATCAGCGCCTGAACGACGGTGCGGAAGCGACGGTATTGATCGATCGACAAGGCCCGCAGCACTGGCAGGGTCAAACCTACCAGCGGCAGGCGGGCCTGTTCCGGCAAATCGGGCAGCTGCGGGAGCAGGTCGTGGGTATGCTGTGTGACGGCCGGATCCGCCAGCTGCGACAGCAGTGCCTGTTGCTTGGCCAGGATGTCGGGCCGCGAGTCGAGCAACAGACCGTAGATCACCGCCCTGGCTCCGAACGGTTCCTCAGCGGCTTGCCGCAAGGGGTCGGGGATCGCCGCCAGGATGTCCCGCGCCAGCGCGACATGCTCCTCCTTGACCGTGCCCACCGACTCGACGGCCTGGTCGGCGCTCAGCACGCCCGCGGCCACCGCACCCGTCATGATCGCCGCGCGCGCCGCGGCGGTCCTGTCTTCGGCCGGTTTTTCCGCGGCGCCCTCCACTAGGCGGGGCGTGATGAATTTGCCGTCCCAGCGGGGATCGATGCGCTTGATGCGCAGCGCCAACGGCGGATGGGTGGCGAAGAGGGATTGAAGAAAACCGCCGACGCCGGCGGAGAAATAGGCGTGACTGTATTGCTGCGCCGAGGGAGCCTCCAACAACGAGCCTGCGCTCAGGCCGCCAATCTTTTTCAAGGCGCCGGCAATGCCTTCATTGTTGCGGGTGTATTGCACCGCGGCGGCGTCCGCCAGTAACTCGCGCTGCCGGCTGACCATGGCCTTGATCCATTGTCCGAAAAAGACGCCCACATATCCGATCACCGCCAGCCCTATCCCCAGCCCCAACATCGCGACCACGGCGTTCCCGCCGTTTCTGCCGCGGGAACTGCGCATGAAACGCGTGGCGTGCAGCAGGTAATAGCCCGTCAACCCGATCAACAGGATGCCGTGCAGCACGCCCATCAGCCGGAGATTCATGCGCATGTCGCCGTTGAAGATATGGCTGAACTCGTGGGCGATCACCCCCTGCAGCTCGTCCCGGCTGAGATAGTCGAGCGCACCGCGTGTCACCCCGATCACCGCATTGTTGGGCGACAGGCCGGCGGCAAAGGCATTGATACCCTGCTCGTTCAAGAGATATACAGGGGGCGGCGGAATGCCGGCGGCAATGGCCATCTCCTCCACCACGTTCAACAAACGCCGCTGCGCCGGATCGTCGGTGCTGCGGGGGATCAGGCTACCGCCCAGCAGCTCGGCCACGGTGTGGCCGCCGCCGGACAGGGACAGGGTCTTGTAGAGACTGCCGAGAAAGACCAGCGCGGTGACGGCCACCGCCACGGTGGTGAACAGATTCCAGTCAAATTGCCGCCAAAACGATTCGCCGGAAAAGTGCCGGGCGTCCTGGTTAAAGGTGATCACCGCCATCAGCAACAGATTGGTGAGCGCGATGAGTCCCGCCACGGCGAGGCCGAACAGCACCAGTAGCCAACCGGTTTGGCGTTTCGCCCTGGCCTGCGCCTCGAAAAAATTCATGGGGTCCGGTCAGATCAGAATGAAACCTTCGGCGCGGCCTGGATCTGGGCGTGGTCCTCGAATTCCAGCAAGGTCGCGTCCGGCCCATGGCCGAACATATTGGCGAAGACATGCTGCGGGAAGGATTGCTTATAGGTGTTGTATTCCATCACGGCGTCGTTGAACGCCTGGCGGGAAAAGGCCACTTTGTTCTCGGTGCTGGTCAGTTCTTCCGTCAGCTGCATCATGTTCTGATTGGCCTTGAGATTCGGGTAGGCCTCCATCACCACGTTGAAGCGGCCCAAGGCCCCCGCCAGACTGCCCTCCGCCTGACCCAGGGACTGGATGGCGTCGGCGTTGCCCGGATCGGCATGGGCGCGGCTCAGTCCGCTGGCGGCCGCGTTGCGCGCCTGGATGACGGCGTCCAGCGTCTCCCGTTCATGCTTCAGATAGCCCTTGGCGGTCTCCACCAGGTTGGGGATCAGATCGTAGCGCCGTTTCAACTGCACCTCGATCTGGGCGAAGGCGTTCTTGAAGCGATTCTTCAGGGAGACGAGACGGTTGTAAATCGTCACGATGTAAAGGACGATGGCGGCGATCACCACCAGGGTCACTATCGACGTTGCATCCATGGCGTTTCTCCTGTTGCGCCGCGATCGGCGTTCTTATTCGACGATACTAGCAATAATCCCACAGCAGACGAAGCGCGGAGTGGGTGAACGGGGCTTTTGCTGTTAACCTAGTCCCTCTCCAGGCCGGCGAGGCCGATCGTCGCCGGCACTTTGATGGAATGAGCCCGCAAACCCTATGACATCGACAGCAACGCTTTTATCCGCCGCAAGTTCACAGCCCAACCAGGGCTGCGAATACCGGGAGCGGCTCGGCGCCGATGCCGACGACCGGACCTTGCTGGCCTATCTCAGTCGGCGTCACCGCCATTCCTCTGCGGCGGAGTGGGCGGCGCGCATCGCCGCCGGGCAGGTGCTGGTCGACGCCCGGCCCGCCCGGGCCGACAGCGTGTTGCGCCTAGGGAGCGAGCTGCTGTGGAGGCGCCCGCCCTGGATCGAACCTCCCGCGCCCACGGCATTTGCCGTGCTCTACGAAGACCGCGACCTGCTGGCGGTGGCCAAGCCGGCGGGCCTGCCCACATTGCCCGGCGCCAATTTCCTGCAGACCACCCTGCTGTATCAGCTGCGCCGCTATGCGACCGACGCCGCTCCCCTGCATCGCCTGGGGCGGTGGACGTCAGGTATCGTGTTGTGCGCCCGCAGCCGTCATGCCCGGACAGTATTGACGCGGCAGTGGTCTACGCAAGAAGTCGGCAAACGCTATCGCGCCCTCGCCGGAGGCGCCCCGGATTGGGAGGAAATGACCATCACCGCGCCCATCGGCCCGGTGCCGCATGCCTTGCTCGGATCGATTCACGCCGCATCCCCGCAGGGCAAGTCCGCCTTGTCCCGGGTCACCGTCCTGGAACGGCGCGCCGATGCCTTTCTATGCGACGTGACTATCGCCACGGGCCGGCCCCACCAGATTCGCATCCACTTGGCGGCGGCCGGCCACCCGCTGGTGGGCGATCCGCTGTATATCGCGGGTGGACTGCCCGCCGCGGACAGCCGCGCCTTGCCCGGCGACCCGGGCTACCACCTTCATGCCGCCGAACTGCGCTTTCGTCATCCCGCCGGCGGGCGCGAACTGGTCATCTCCTGTGGGCCGCCGCCGCCGTTGCGCCTTGGACTGGCAGGATCGCAAAGGGATGGCTTCTAATATTAGTAAAGTCTGTTTCTTGGCACGGATCTATTACACCAATTCATCATAAGTGCGTATCATCTCCCCATGACATTAGTCTCGTTATCAAAGGTTGAGCCATGAACCCGGATGAACCCTCTTCAGAATCGCCATCGATGGATGAAAAAGACCATGGTGAGGAACTCAAGCGCAACGTGAAGTCCCGCTCAACCTGGCGGCGGCTGTTCTTTATGATCGTGGTCGCCATCCTCTACGGGGTTTCCAGGATAGTGGTGGGCGCGGTGGTGGTATTGCAGTTCTTCTGGGTGCTGTTCACCGGGGAGACCAACAAGAAGCTGGAGGAGCTGGGCCAGGCGCTGGCGACCTACACCTACCAGGTCATCCGCTACCTGACGTTCAATACCGAGGAGCGGCCGTTTCCCTTCGATACGGACTGGCCGGCGGGTCCTCCGGCACCGTGAAGCCCCGTACGGTGGATCGCGCTATTCCGCCTTGGGCGGTTTTCCTTCTTTTGCCAGCGACAGAATAAAATCCACCAACTCGGCGATATGTTCGTCGGATACCCGCGGCGAATTGGCCGGCATGACCGCGCCGCTGGTCATCTTCGTCCACACCCCCGAACCGCCGTTCTTGACCTTGTCGATCAGCCACTGCCGCGCATTGGGGTCGTCCTTGTAATGCTCGCTGACCGCTTGCCATGACGGACCGATTAGGCCTTGTTTCACGTGATGACAGGCCCAGCAACCGTTCAAGCGCGCCAACTCGACGCTCTTATCGTAGTACTCCTGCGCCGACTTCGCCTGCTTATTGCTGACGCTGCCGCTGAGTTCGCGTTTCATCTCGTCGGGATCGCCGCCGCCGCAGCCCGCTACAAACACCGCGAATACGCAAACAATCAGGACACCGAAAAAATATTTCATCTCATTGGCCTTTTTTAGATAAGCGCGGGATTCGCATAGCTTACCCCGTTTCCCATGCTACCCTGCAATATCCGGTATCTATGACAATGCGAATCGCTTTTTTCTCCGAGTCGGCCAAAAATTTCCACAACAATCACAAGCCATTACCGTCGCGATTAAACATGGCGGCCGGAAAGGGATAAGATAGACATCTTCCCCCCGATAGGAGACCCGGGATGAGAACATACTTTGCGATTGGCCTCTTGGGGGCGTTGTTCGCCATGCCGGCCTATGCCGCCCTGAACGTCGGAGAGCGGGCGCCGGACTTCACCACCCAGGCTTCCCTGGGCGGCAAGGTGTTCACCTACTCGCTGGCCGCCGCGCTGAAGGAGGGACCGGTGGTCCTGTATTTTTACCCGGCGGCGTTCACCAAGGGTTGTACCATCGAGGCCCACAACTTCGCCGATGCCGTCGACAAGTATCGCGCCCTGGGCGCGACCGTGATCGGCGTTTCGCACGACGGCATAGAAAAGCTCAACAAATTCTCGGTCAGCGAATGCCGCAGCAAATTCCCGGTGGCCTCCGACGCCGACCAGCGCATCATGAAATCCTACGACGCGGTTCTGCCCCAAAAACCCAAATACGCGAACCGAACCTCTTATGTCATCACCCCCGACGGCGAGATCATCTACACCTACACCGACCTCCATCCCGACAAGCATGTGGAGAACACGCTTACCGCGCTGCGGGAGTGGGTAGCGGAACACAAAGCCGACTAGTGATTTAGGAAAAAGGTGGCGTTCCCTTTTCCTTCGGCCTTTCTCATGCAGAATAGAACCATTCGGGTTAGAGGCCTCCCTGCGCGCAAATGAAAACCCGCTTTGCACCGAGCCCCACCGGCTATTTGCATCTGGGCCATGCCTTCGCGGCGTTGACCGCCTATGACGCTGCGCGCGCCGAAGGTGGCGCATTCGTGCTGAGGGTAGAGGATATCGATCAAGCGCGCTGCCGCCCCGAATACGAAGCGGCGATTTTCGAAGATCTCACCTGGCTCGGCCTCGAATGGGAGGAACCGGTGCGCCGCCAGTCGGAGCATTTCGACGAGTACGCCGCCGCCCTCGCCAGGCTCGATCAAATCGGCGTGCTCTATCCCTGCTTCTGCACCCGCAAGGAGATCGCCGAGGAAATCGCGCGTGCCGTCGACGCGCCGCACGGCCCCGAAGGTCCGCTTTATCCCGGCACCTGCCGCGCGCTTGCGCCGGAGGAGCGCGCGGCGCGCATGAAGACCCAAGCCTATGCCTTGCGGCTCGACGTCGCCAAAGCGGCCGGCCATGTAGGGTGCCCGGTCCATTTCGACGAACGCGGCCGGGGACCGAGCGGCGAGCGGGGTTTGCGCCATGCGCAGCCGCATCTTCTCGGAGACATCGTCCTGGCGCGCAAGGAGCTGCCCGCGAGCTACCACCTCGCCGTGGCGGTGGACGATGCCTTGCAGGGCATCGAGCTCGTCACCCGCGGCGAGGATTTATTCCATGCCACCCATATCCAACGCCTGCTGCAGGAATTGCTTGACCTGCGCGCGCCTGTCTATGCGCACCACCGTCTCATTGTGGACGAAGCGGGAAAGAAATTTTCCAAGCGCAACGAGGCGGTGACCTTGCGCGCGCTGCGCGCCACCGGCGCCACGCCCGCCGACATCCGTAAACGCTTGGCGTTTTAAGTCCGACCCGGGCTTTGCCGTTCTCTTTTTGGCATCGCCCAGCTAATCAAAGGCGATCTTAACGGCCAACATGAGCCCAATGCCCGCGATAAACGCCATCAGGTTAATGGCATTGGTTTTCAGTTCACCATGCTTGCTGACCTCCGGGACAAGGTCCGAGGCGCCGATGTAGAGAAAATTTCCGGCCGCGAAAGGTATAAGAAACGAGACATTGATGTTGGAGGAGGTCACATAGGTCACTAGTCCACCCAGCAGGAATGTCAGAGCCGAGAGGACATTGAAAACCAGGGCCTTGCCCTTGCTCCATCCTCCGTGCACCAGAACGCCGAAGTCTCCCAATTCCTGAGGGATCTCATGGGCGGCCGCTGCAAGCCAGGCCATGATCCCCAGGCGGATGTCGATCAGGAATATTCCCGCAATCGCCAGGCCGCCGATGAAGTTGTGCAGACCGTCGCCGATCAGAATCAGATAGGTCAGCGGCTTTTTGCATTCGGTGCTGGCCCGGTGGCAGTGGTGCCAATGCAGAAGTTGCTCGAGCGCGAGAAAGACGGTGAATCCGGCCAGGATCCAGCAATAAAATGCGGTGGTGTTGCCCATCTCGGCAACGCCGGCGGGAATCATATGGAAGAAGGCGCCGCCGATCAATGAACCGGCGGCGAAGGAGACCAGCGGCAAAATAAGCCGGTCCAACGTCTCCGGCTTAAGAATCAAGGTGACGCTGCCCACCAAGGCGATGGCGCTCATCAACAGACTGCTGAGGATAATCCAGGTCAATGTTGTCATTGCTATTTTGTATCCTCAGCTATGCGTTGCGCGCCGGCCTTCTCCCGCCTCTATATCCAGCGGCGAACCCGCTGCTTATAGTCCAGCCAGCTTTCACCAAACTCTTTCTCCAGCATCTGTTCTTCCACGTGCACAAAAATCAAATCCATCAATACCGCAAAAACGACGACCGCCAGGAACGGAGACAGAGAACCCATAACAGCGCGAGCCCGGCCAGTATAAGCGCCATCCCGGCCAGCAAAGGAATGCAGCCGAGCAGGTTTGCCGGATAAAGCGCTAATCTCTTCAAAGGGAATGACAAATGCAGGACGACCATAACGGCTATGGTGATCAATAAGTAGGTCTGCGGCAAAGCCTTGCTGTTGGCCATGAGTTGGCCCTGTTACTCCACCTTTTCCCAAAGGACGATTATTCGTCTAAGCTTAGCAGAGTTATATTGATGCGCATGCATCATGGCCAATTGCTGAGGGCGCTTGCGACATGGCGACGGCAAACCAGACAATACTTGCATTCGGGCCGGTACCGTCGCGGCGGCTGGGACGCAGCCTGGGCATCAATAACATTCCACCGAAATTCTGCTCGTATTCCTGCGTCTATTGCCAGGTCGGCAGGACATTGAGCCGGGAAGTGGAACCCCGTACTTTTTACCGGCCAGAAGAAATTCAACATGCGGTTGCGGCGCAGGTGGAGGTCGTTCAGCACGCGGGAGAGAAGATCGACTATTTGACCTTCGTGCCCGATGGCGAGCCGACGTTGGACGAGCACCTGGGCGAGGCTATCGATCTGTTGCGGCCCCTGGGCATCAAGATAGCGGTGATCTCGAATGCCTCGCTGGTCTGGCGCGATGACGTTCAGTCCATGCTGAACAAGGCGGACTGGGTATCCCTCAAGGTGGATACCGTCGATGAGGAGATATGGCGCCGGCTCAATCGTCCCCATGAGCAACTGCGGCTGCGGGATGTCCTTCGGGGAATAGAACGCTTTGCACGGCAGTACCAAGGCGAGCTGTGCACCGAGACCATGCTGGTCGCGGGCATCAATGATCAGCAAGCAGCGGTCACCGCCGTTGCGGAATTTCTGGCGAAGATCAAGCCGCGCAAGGCTTACTTGTCCGTTCCCATACGCCCGCCCGCGGAGGCGGACATCCGGGCGCCGGACGAGGCCGTGATCAACAGCGCCTATCAAGTGTTGAGCGGCAAACTACCCGATGTCGAATATTTGATCGGCTATGAGGGCAACGCCTTTGCTTTTACGGATAATA
>CAZOTG010000040.1:0-11386 GCA_964582585.1 uncultured Chromatiaceae bacterium
TCGCCAGGCCTGCAAGAGCAAGGAGATCGAGACGGCGTGCCGCCGACTGTCCTGCGTCTATCCCGACATCTGCAGCAACCTCGATACCGACCATATGCCGCTGATCAAGCTCTACCGCCGCGCCCGTTCCCTGCCCGGCATCAAAAAGGTGTTGGTCGCCTCCGGCCTGCGTTACGACCTGGCGATCCGCTCCAAGGAATACGTGAAGGAATTGGTAACCCATCATGTGGGTGGTTATCTCAAGATCGCCCCCGAACATACCGAGGCCGGCCCCTTAAGCAGGATGATGAAACCCGGCATGGGCGCCTATGACCGCTTCAAACAACTGTTCGAGCAATACTCGAAAGAGGCCGGCAAGGAACAGTACCTCATCCCCTACTTCATCGCCGCCCACCCCGGCACCACCGACGAGGATATGCTCAACCTGGCCCTATGGCTGAAGCGCAACGGCTTTCGCGCCGACCAGGTGCAGACCTTCCTCCCGTCCCCCATGGCCGTGGCCACAGCCATGTATCACTCGGGCAAGAATCCCCTGCGCAAGGTGACCCATGCCAGCGAGGCCGTGACTATCCCCAAGGGACTCAAGGTACGCCGCCTGCACAAGGCCTTCCTGCGTTATCACGACCCCAAGAACTGGCCGCTGCTGCGCGACGCCTTGAAACGCATGGGCCGCGCCGACCTCATCGGCAACGGCAGGCACCAACTGATCCCCGCCTGGCAACCCAGGAACACCGCCGCACAAGCCGCCGGCAAACAGCGCGCCACATCCCGCCCGGCTAAAACCCAGCGCTTTATGACCCGGCATACCGGTCTGCCGCGCACCCCCAAACGCAGCCGCGGCGACTAATGGCCTTGGCAATATCCGAGTACCAAGGTACTTGCCGCCATTTATTGTCGCGATAGTAGGCCACTTTAAACCAGGCCTGAGGGTTCATACGCCTCTATTCTTAAAATTCTGTAAGCGTACCAGGCAAAAAAAGCGGCACGAGGCAGGGGGGGAGGGGAGCCTCATACCGCTGGGGGAGAAAACTTCATCAAGCGGCGGAATGTTGTCCAGTCGACTTTTTAAAGTGTAGTCCATCATCGCCAACATTCACCTCGATTACATCACCAGGAGTGAAACGGCCGGCGAGAATGTCCTGGGCAAGCGGGTTTTCCACCAGTTGCTGGATGGCCCGCTTCAAGGGCCGTGCGCCGTAAACCGGGTCGAAACCCGCCTCGCCCAGTTTATCCTTGGCCGCGTCGCTGAGAACGATGTCCATATCGCGCTCCTTCAGGCGCCTGCGCAGATAAGCGAGCTGGATATCGGTGATGGCGCGGATGTGCTCGCGCCCCAGGGGATGGAACACCACCGCCTCGTCGATACGATTGATGAACTCGGGACGGAAGTGCTTGGTGACGATCTCCATCACCGCCGCCTTCATCTCCTGATAGTTCTCCTCACCCGCCAGCTCCTGGATCAACTGCGAACCGAGATTGGAGGTCATTACGATCACGGTGTTACGAAAGTCCACGGTGCGACCATGGCCGTCGGTGAGACGGCCGTCGTCCAGGACTTGCAACAACACGTTGAATACCTCGGGGTGAGCCTTCTCCACCTCGTCCAGCAGAATCACCGAATAGGGCCGGCGCCGCACCGCCTCGGTGAGGTGACCGCCCTCTTCATAGCCGACGTAACCGGGCGGCGCGCCGATCAGCCGCGCCACCGAATGCTTCTCCATGAACTCCGACATATCGATACGAATCATGGCCTCTTCGGTGTCGAACAGAAACGCCGCCAGGGCCTTGGTCAATTCGGTCTTGCCCACGCCGGTGGGCCCCAGAAACAGGAACGAACCACTGGGCCGGTTGGGATCGGCCAACCCGGAACGGGCGCGGCGGATAGCGTCGGACACGGCGCGCACCGCCTCGCCTTGACCCACCACCCGCTTCTGCAGGGCCTCTTCCATGTGCAGCAGTTTCTCGCGCTCACCTTCCAGCATCTTGGACACCGGTACGCCGGTCCATTTTGATACCACCTCGGCGATTTCTTCTTCAGTGACTTTATTACGCAGCAGGGTCATCTCCCGGGTCTCCGCCTCGCCGGCCTGTGCCAGGCGTTTTTCCAATTCAGGGATACGGCCATATTGCAGTTCCGACATGCGGGTGAGATCGCCGGCGCGGCGTGCCGTCTCCAGCTCGAGACGGACGCGGTCCAGTTCCTCTTTGACATGCTGCGTTCCTTGCAGGGACGCCTTCTCCGCCTTCCACACCTCTTCCAGATCGGAGAACTCGCGCTCCAGCTTGGCGATCTCGCCCTGCAGGGTCTCCAGGCGTTTCTTGGAGGCCTCGTCGCCCTCTTTCTTCAGGGCCTCGCGTTCGATCTTCAATTGAATAAGGCGGCGCTCGAGACGATCCATCGCCTCGGGCTTGGAGTCGATCTCGATACGGATGCGGCTCGCCGCCTCGTCCACCAGGTCAATGGCCTTGTCCGGCAGATTGCGGTCGGTGATATAACGGTTCGACAAGGTCGCCGCGGCGACGATGGCGGGGTCGGTGATTTCCACGCCATGATGCACCTCATATTTTTCCTTCAAGCCGCGCAGGATGGCGATGGTGTCCTCCACGCTGGGTTCGTTCACCAGCACCTTCTGGAAGCGTCGCTCCAGGGCCGCGTCCTTCTCGATATATTGACGATACTCGTCCAGGGTGGTGGCGCCCACGCAATGCAGTTCGCCGCGCGCCAACGCCGGCTTCAACATATTGCCTGCGTCCATGGCGCCTTCCGCCTTGCCGGCGCCTACCATGGTGTGCAATTCGTCGATGAACAGGATGATCTGACCTTCCTGCTTCTTGAGGTCGTTGAGCACACCCTTGAGGCGCTCCTCGAATTCGCCGCGGAACTTGGCGCCGGCGATCAAGGCGCCCATATCCAGTGCCAGGATACGTTTGCCGCGCAGGCCCTCGGGCACCTCGCCGTTGACGATGCGCAGCGCCAGACCCTCCACGATGGCGGTCTTACCCACGCCGGGTTCGCCGATCAGCACCGGATTGTTCTTGGTGCGGCGCTGCAGGACTTGAATGGTGCGGCGGATCTCCTCGTCACGACCGATCACCGGGTCCAGCTTGCCCTGCTCCGCCCGCTCGGTGAGGTCGACGGTGTATTTCTCCAAAGCCTGGCGCTGGTCTTCGGCATTGGGGTCGTCGACCTTTTGTCCCCCGCGCAGCTTGTCGATGGCCTGCTCGATGGAGCCCTTGGCCGCCCCCGCCTTGCGCAGCAGTTCGCCCAGGGTTCCGCGGTCCTCCAAGGCCGCCAACACAAACAACTCGCTGGAGATATATTGATCCTTGCGGGTCTGCGCCAATTTATCCGTGACATTCAGCAGGCGCGCTAAGTCATTAGATAGATGGACCTCGCCCGCGGCACCCTCCACCCGCGGCAGACGCTCTAAGGCCTCATCCAACTGGGAGTGCAACTGGTTGACGTTAACGTCGGCCTGACCGAGGAGATGGCGAACCGTGCCACCCTCCTGGTCCAACAGGGCGATCATCAAATGAGCGGGTTCGATAAATTGATGGTCCCGGCCCACCGCCAGACTTTGGGCGTCGGCCAGAGCCATTTGTAATTTACTTGTAAGCTTATCCATGCGCATTTGGCACCCCTTCCAAAGTGACTAGCGGCGTTCGTTCCTGTATAAATGGGGGTATCTTTAGCGCTTTCAAGCACCTTTATCAGGGGGTATCCATTTAAGCAAATTTTAATTAAGCCGCTATTAAGGTTTATCATCTATTTTATTGTTATTGGGTAACTAAAAATAAATTGTTCTCTTGCCATGATGTTGCGCAATGAGGCCAAACAAGAGGGGGAAGGGCTGCGCCTATGCGTGTATTACTCGTAGAAGACGACACACTACTGGGAGACGGTATTTATAACGGCCTGGTCCAACAGGGCGCGGCCGTCGACTGGGTCAAAAACGGGCCGGCGGCGGAAGTCGCCTTGGAGGCCAACAAATATGACGCCATGATCCTCGACCTCACCCTTCCCCAGGGGGATGGTCTGACGATCCTGCAGAATCTGCGCGCCTCCGGCGACACCATGCCGGTGTTGATCCTCACCGCACGCGATAGCGTAACCGACCGGGTGCTGGGGCTGGACAGCGGCGCCGACGACTACATGACCAAACCCTTCGACATGACCGAGCTGGACGCCAGGCTCCGGGCCCTCATCCGCCGCTCCAAAGGGCGCGCATCACCCGAATTGCGCCACGGCGATCTCATTATCGATCTCGCCTCGCTCAGCGTGACGCGCGGCAGCCAGGTGGTACCGCTGTCGCGGCGGGAATTCGCACTGCTGCATGTGCTGCTGGAAAATACGGGCAACGTGATGGACCGCAAAAGCCTGGAAGAAAGTCTCTACGCCTGGAAAGATGAAGTAGACAGCAATGCCGTGGAGGTGCATATCCATCGCATCCGAAAGAAATTGGGCATTGACATAATTCGCACCATCCGCGGCGTGGGGTATATTATCGACAAGCCGACATAACGCTATGTCGTTACGGCGGCGTCTGGTCATCATCTTGCTGAGCACGGTTAGCGGGGTATGGCTGTTTTCGGCAACCGCCAATTATTTCGACAGCCGGCATGAGATCGAACAACTACTCGACGCCGAACTGGCGCAGTCGGCCGAGATGTTGCTCTCCCTGAGTAGTCATGAGTTGATGGAAGAACGGCTTTCCGGCCCAACCACCATCTCCATCGATGAAGATCGCGTCTTCGCCAAAGCTATCCCTGTCCATAAGTATGCCAAGAGACTGGCCTTTCAAGTCTGGTTGGGCGAATCGACCCTCGCCCTGCGGTCGACCAGCGCGCCCAGCATCCCCCTCTCTCGAGTCACCCAGGGCTTCTCCGACCAGGTGATCGCCAATGAATCCTGGCGCATCTTCTCCCTTCGTCACCAAAAGTTACCGATTCTGGCGCAGGTAGGCGAGCGTTATGACGTACGCGGCGACATCACTGGACAAATCGCGATGCGCATGCTGACACCGGTGATCGTCACCTTGCCGATATTCGCATTGATGATCTGGTATGGCGTAGGGTTCGCCATGGGGCCCCTCAACCGCATCGCCAACGAAGTGGCGATGCGTGCCCCAGACCATCTTGACCCTGTCGACCACCAACAAGCACCCAAGGAAGCGCAGCCTCTGGTGCATTCTCTAAATGCCCTGCTTACCCGCCTGCAAAAGGCCTTCGAAAGCGAGCGGCGTTTTACCGCCGATGCCGCACATGAATTGCGTACGCCGCTCGCCGCCATCAAAGCCCAGGCCCAGGTAGCCCAATCCGCATCCGACCCCGGCGATCGACAACGCGCCCTGCAAAAAGTCATCGACGGGGTGGACAATGCCACCCGCGTCGCACAGCAATTGCTAACCCTCGCCCGCATAGACCCCGCGGCGCCGCTCAAAGGCTTTACGAGGATCGATCTGTGCTACTTGGCGACCACGGTAATGGTGGAACTGGCGCCGTTGGCGTTAAAGAAGCAGATCGACATCAGCATGAGCGAAACATGCCAAGGTACAATAAATGGCAACGCGGACATCCTAACCATCCTTATCAACAACCTGATGGACAATGCCATTCACTACACACCTGAAAAAGGCGTGATAGAGCTGGATATCACCAGCCGTCAGGGCCAGGTGGTACTGAGCGTCTCCGACAGCGGTCCCGGTATCCCGGTCGAGGAGCGCGAGAAGGTATTGCAGCGCTTCTATCGCGGCCGCGGGATCACCCAAAGCGGCAGTGGGCTCGGACTGTCCATCGTAAGGCGCATCGCAGAATTACATCATGCCCAGATCGTCTTGAGCGACGCCGCCCATGGCGGCTTGCGCGTGGACGTCATATTCCAAGCTGCGTTATAGTCCCGGCCTTGCGTTACTGCAAGGCTTGCTTAACTGCCTCCGCTCCAGTGGCCGAACCGGGGTAAGGATAGAGACTCTCGAGAGGAACGCTGTGCCCCGCACTCTGCACCACCCGCAGGTGATGGCGGGTAAACTCCCTGGCATTGGTCAGACCGCAGGAATGAGCGAGGCGGTCCACTTCCTCGTTCATCCATTTGGCGTAGTTGGCCACCCGTTGCGCCTTACTTTCCACCACCAAGCCCTTTTGCAGCCTGCGATTGTGCGTGGTGATACCGGTGGGACAGGTATCGAGATGACATTGCAAGGATTGTATACAGCCCAGCGCGAACATGAAGCCCCGCGCCGTGGCGGTAAAATCCGCCCCCACGCACAAGGCCCAGGCCACGTCCACCGAGGTCACCAGCTTCCCCGACGCGATCACCCGTATCCGTTCACGTAGACCGCTTTCCAACAATACATTCACCAGCATGGGCAAAGACTCGCTCAGCGGCAAGCCCACGTAGTCGGCAAGGATCTGCGGCGCCGCGCCGGTCCCGCCGTCACCGCCGTCCAGGGTGATGAAGTCCGGCGCGCTGTGGATACCGCGCCGCAGGATCGCGTGGCAAAGATTGCGCATACCGTGGTCATCGCCGAGGACCAATTTGATTCCCACCGGCAGGCCCGTCACATCCCGCACCCGGGCGATCAAGTTCAGCAAATCGTCGTCACTGCGAATCTCCGGGTGGCGGTTGGGGCTGTGGGACGCCTGGTGCGCCGGGATGCCGCGAATACGGGCCACCTCCTCGTTCACCTTGGCCGCCGGCAGAACACCGCCGCGTCCCGGCTTTGCCCCTTGGGCGAGCTTGATCTCAAAGGCCTTGGCGTGCGCCCCTACCTCCTTGAGGCGCGCGTCGCTGAGTCGTCCCGACTCGTCGCGCACCCCGTACTTGGCGGTACCGATCTGATAAATGAGGTCGCACCCGCCTTCGAGATGGTGCGGCGCCAAACCACCCTCGCCGGTGTTCAACCAGATCCCCGCCGTGGCGGCGCCGCGCGACAGGGAACGAATCGCCGGCGCAGACAGGGCACCGAAACTCATGGCGGATATATTGACGATGGAACGGGCGACAAAGGGCCGGGCGCAGTCGGGACCGATGATCAAAGGCGGCGCCGGGCGCCGGTCGTCCTCCAGGGTGGGATAGGGTGCGTTGATGAAGATCAGGGTCCCCGGCTGCCGCAAGTCATTGGTGGAACCGAAACCGATCAAACCGCCGAGATTCTTGGCGGTGCGATAGACCCAGGCCCGGGTCGCCCGGTTGAACGGCATCTCCTCCCGATCATTGGCGAAGAAATACTGGCGAAAATACTCGCCCTGCTTCTCCAGGAAATAGCGCAGGCGTCCGATGACGGGGAAATTGCGGCGAACCGAATGTTCCTTTTGGAAGATGTCCTGCACGAACATGATGAACAGGGTCAACATGACGATACCCGCCAGCCAGCCCATGATCACCACCATCACATTCACAAATTCCGTCATAGCAATCCCGCTATTGATATCCCGATACCCCGTCACCGTTACTGTAAAAGATCGGCCGCACAATGCGGAGGTTTACTCCACTATTACTGCATACCGGGATTATCCGGCGGGCATCATGATGATTTTGGCAGCCACGGCACTTTACGATACTATGCCGGATCATGACAAAGCGATTGCATACCGCTTATTCGCAGGTGGCGCCGTTCATCACCAAAGACGGCTCCGTCATCCGCGAATTGATGCACCCCGGCACCCACGGCAACCGCGGGCAAAGCCTGGCGGAGGCCATGGTTCCGCCGGGCGCCGCCACGGTGCCTCATCGCCACCATCGCAGCGAGGAGATCTATCACATCACCGCCGGAGAGGGCCGGATGCGCTTGGGCGACGAAGAATTTGCGGTGACGGTCGGCGACACCATCTGTATCCCGCCCGGCGTGCCTCACTCCCTCAGCAACCCGGGACAAGGCGAATTACGTCTTTTGTGTTGTTCATCGCCACCCTATGACGATGAGGACACCGAACTTCTTGAAAAACCCCCTAAATCATCGCCTTAGACAACTGATTGGAAATGGCGGCCTTTACCGACCATCACCCCACCCGGCCTGATGCCTTGCCCGCCAATAAAGTTAATTAAATTCATATACTTATACAATAACAGATGGCCAGCTACCAATACGGCCCAATATGTCGTTTTGACAAGAATGCTACAAATTTAGACAGGGCCTATGATAAGATAGGTTGGTTTTTCACAAAACTTCTATAAAGTGTAATATCTTATTGATTTTTATATATAAATTAGCTTATGTCTAAGCCCTGATGCTCAGAAACGGCGGACCCTGCCTGCCCCATTGCGATGGGTCGGGAATTTAAGAACCAACAATGACATGCCGTTAAATTATTAAGAGAGTTTAAGATTAAAGACCCGATCATGATCATAGGTTCTTTCTCAAGCCAGGCTCTTCAGGGAGTGAGGACCACATTGACACTGCTTGTCCAGATGCTGTTCTGGATATTCATGGCAACGGCCGTCAGCCAGGCGGCTACCTTCACCGTCAACAGCACCTCCGATCAGCCGTTGAGTGCCGGCATGTGCAACGGTACCGGGACCTGTACCCTGCGCGCCGCCATCCAGGCGGCCAATGCCACGCCCGCTATCGCCGACACCATCAATCTCCCCGCGGGAACCTACCTGTTGAACCAGCCCGGCGCCGACGAAGACCTGGCCGCCACGGGTGACCTGGATATTACCACCGATGTCACCATCACCGGCGCCGGCAGTGGCAGCACCATCATCGACGGGAACGGCTTAGACCGGGTGTTTCAGGTCATGAGCGGCGCCACGGCCACCCTCTCCGCCGTCACCGTTCGCAATGGCGCGGTCCATGGCGACATAGGCGGCGGCATCTACAATGCCGGCGGCACACTTAGCATAGACAACAGCACCATCAGCGGAAACAGCGCCGATGACACCAGCGCCAGCGGCGGCAACGGCGGCGGCGTCTATAACAGCGGCACCATGACCATCGACAGCAGCACCGTGAGCGGCAATACCGCCAGCACCACCATTGCCGGCAACGGCGGCGGCGGCATCTACAATGTAGGGACATTGACCGTCACGAACTGCTCCATCGACAGCAACCAGGCTACCGGCAACGACGCTGCGGGCGGCGGCGGTATTCAAAATGTGGGCAACACCGGGATCGGCTCCAATGCCGTCAAGTCAACCATCACCGGCACCACTTTAAGCAATAACACGGCGCCGTTGGGCGCCGCGCTTCGCAACCTGTTCGGGAGGATGGACATCGACACCAGCGTGATCGAAAACAATACCGCGGCCTTCTCCGGCGGCGGCATAGAGAATGGCAGCGATGGCGGCATGGGTATCAACCGCTCGGCGATACGC
The DNA here is from genome assembly GCA_964582585.1 of uncultured Chromatiaceae bacterium. GTDB lineage: Bacteria > Pseudomonadota > Gammaproteobacteria > DRLM01 > DRLM01 > JARRQJ01. The sequence continues at coordinate 9,314 of CAZOTG010000040.1, forward strand.
AACAATATCGCCCCGCAAAACGGCGGCGGCATCGAAAATGTAGGCGCCCTGGATATCAGTAACTCCACCATCAGCGGCAATCAGGCCCTCGGTCTCAATCCCGGCGCGGGCGGCGCCGGGGGCGGCATATTCAACAGCGGCGCAGGCGCCCTCACCCTGGTTAGCAGCACGGTCAGCGCCAATCAAGCCCGGGTGGGCGGCGGCCTCTATAACCACAAAGACGCCAACATCACAAACGCCACCATCTATGACAACAGCGCCACTTCGGGCGGCAGCGAGATATTCGCCTGCGGCGACAAGGACGAGGCCAACGGACTCGGTTGCGATAATCAAATCAAGGACTCTCTGGGTAACTTTCTTATCATCACCAATTTCGTCAATACCATCGTCGGCAACGGCAGCACCGCCGACAATTGCAACGGCGACGTAGCGGACCTGATCACGTCCAACGGTCATAACATCGAAACGGCCGACACCTGCGGCTTCGCCGCCAGCGGTGATATCGTAAACGCCTCGCCCGCCGCCCTGTTCAATACCGGCCTGCAATACAACGGCGGCGATATCTCCGCCCTGCTGACCTATGCCATACCGACAACCAGCCCGGCGCACAATGCCGGCGATTTCGCCAGTTGTCCGCTCATCGATGAGCGCGGCTTCGATCGCAACGACACCAAAGACAATCAATGCGACATCGGCGCCTATGAAATCAGCTCGACCAACACCAGCTTTGCCGTCCTGGATCTGGCCCTCGACATCCAGTACAAGAACGCCACCCCGTTAAGCGGCACCGTCCAAACCACCATCAACCTGACGGTGGTCAACAAAGGGCCCATTATTGGCAACAACATCGTCCTGACTGGCAGCCTGCCCGTCCTGTCCTGGCTTAAAATCACCAACGTCGGCCCCGGCTCGAACAGCGGCAGCTGCTCCCAAACCGCCACCGGCTTTGTCTGCACCCTTGCCTCGTTGGATCCCTATCAATCGGCCGACTTTTTCGCCGTGACCATTGCCTCCGCGGCCGGCTCCTACACCCTCGACGGCGAGGTCAAGGCCGATCAGGCCGACAATTTCCGCCCGGACAATCTCAAATCCATCACCGTCTCCATCCCCACGGTAAGCGGCGGCAGTTTGGGCGGCAACAATTTCGCCGGTAGCGGAGGCGGAGGCGGCATCATCGATTGGATGTCGCTCATGGCGCTGCTGGTCCCCGCCGCCCGCCGAGTCCGGCGCCGCTAGAGAAATAAACGCCGTTTCCTTCCAGAACCGCCCCCCCTGGGCCGCACGAGTCTTCTCATTGCTCGCAGCCTCTTCTAAACTGCAAGCTTCCTTTCAATTCCCGTAACACCCGCGGAGACCGACTTGAACACCGATGCAACGCCCGATCCGCCCGTTATCCATGACGACGTCGTCCGCGCCCTCGCGGAAGACATCGGCAGCGGCGATATCACCGCCCCCTTGATCCCGGCGACGCTCCAGGCGCAGGCCGAGGTAATCAGCCGCGAGGAGGCCGTGGCGTGCGGCACGGCGTGGTTCGACGGCGTGTTTCAAACCTTAGATCCCCAAGTGCGCATCGCGTGGCAGGTGCGCGACGGCGATACCGTTACGCCCGGCCAAACCCTCTGCACCCTCACGGGACCGGCGCGGGCGCTGCTCAGCGGCGAACGCACCGCCCTCAACTTCCTGCAGACCTTGTCTGGGACTGCGACCCGGGCGCGACGCTACGCCGCGGCGGTGACGGGAACGGGCGTCAAGGTATTGGATACCCGGAAGACCCTGCCGGGCCTGCGCGCCGCCCAGAAATACGCGGTGCGCTGCGGAGGCGGCTTCAACCACCGCATGGGCCTTTACGACGCCGTCCTCATCAAGGAAAACCATATCCTCGCCGCCGGTTCCATCACCCGCGCCGTCACGGCGGCGCGGCGCGGCGCCCGCGGGAAGACGGTGGAAGTCGAAGTGGAGACCCTCGAAGAGTTGCAGGAGGCCCTGGCGGCGGCGGCCGACATCATCCTGCTGGATAACTTTTCCATAGAGGATTTGACGCAGGCGGTTGCCGTAAGCCGGACGCGCGCCAAA
>CAZOTG010000041.1:0-11267 GCA_964582585.1 uncultured Chromatiaceae bacterium
TGGTGGCAAGATCGTCGGGTGCGCAATGCCTGACCTGGAAGGCATCGCCGCCGGCCGGCAGCCAATCGTCCAGACAGCGCAGCCGCTCATCATCCGCCGCCGGCATGCGCTGCAGGCTGATGATGCGGCGCACTTGGCCCAGCCCCTCTTCCACCTCATGCAGGGCCTGCCAGTGCTCCTCTCCCTCGATGAGCAGCCACTTGGCGCCGGCATCGCGCAGGATATAGGCGGCGTTTTCGGCGCGGTCGTTGGCATACAGGGGCACCACCACCAGGCCCAGACCGAGGGCGGCCTGTTCGCAGCAGATCCACTCCCGGCCGTTGCGCGCCATGATGGCAATGCGTTCCCCGCTGACCAGACCCTCGCGCACAAAGGCCGCCTGCCAGCGCCCCGCCGCCTGCGCCATCTCGGCCCAGGTGCTGTGCCGCCAGTCACCATTGCTGTCATCGAAATAGAGATAGGCCGGTGCATCGGGCGTGTGTCGTACCCGTTCGCGGAACAATCCCGCCAAGCCGACGGCAAGGTCCGGGCTGATGATATCCAGGGTGGCGCCTGTCATTGCCTCACTCCAGCCCCTATTGCGGATGGTCATGGCTCATGTCGCCATACTACCGCGATGAGAAGAAAAAACGACCACTTATATATACTTTTTCGGCCGGCGACGCGCGTTGATTTAACGGGCGCAGGGGGAGTCTTTAATACAGGAGGTGGTTTGCTCTATCTATATGTAGGAAAGGTTTTAAGCCGTCATTCCGACGTGCGCCGGAATGACGTATCTTAGAAAAGTCCCAGGAAACCCTTTTTCCTGGCGGGATGGGTATCCAGGACTTGCACGATATCGCCGTGGCCGGCGGCCTCCGCCAGGGTACGGGCCTGTTCCCGCTTGCGATTGCGAATATCCGCATCGGCGCCGCGTTCCAGCAACAGCTTCACGGTCTCCTTGTAGCCGCCGGCGGCGGCCAGCATCAAGGCGGTGTTGCCGCGCTCGTTCTTGACGTCCACCTGGGCCCCCGCCGCCAGCAGGCGCTGCACCACCGCGGTATGTCCGCCATCCGCCGCCAGCAGCAAGGGCGTGTTGCCTTGCGCGGTGGCATGGTTGATATCGCTGCCGCTTTGCAGCAGGGCAATGACCGCGGCGGCACGACCCTGCTGCGCGGCACGTGACAAGGGCGTGTAACCGTCGCGGTCGGCCAGGCCGACCTTGGCATGGCGGTCGGTCAAGGCCTCCACCGCCTCCAGGGTACCGTTATCGGCGGCATACCACAGTGCACTGCGCCCGGCACCGTCCACCGCGTCGAGGCGGGCGCCGTGTTGCAACAGCATCGCCAGCAGGGGTGCGGCGCCCCGCTGCGCCGCCACCATCAGCGGCGTCTGGGCATTGCGCCGCGCCGCATTGGCGTCGACACCGGCATCCAGCAAGGCGGCGACCACCGGCTCATGGCCGCCCGCCACCGCATACAACAAGGCGGTCTCTCCGTTATCCTGGCGCAGCGCGACATCGGCGCCGCCGGCCAGCAGGGCGCGCACCGCTTCCAAGTGACCGTGCTGCGCCGCCCACATCAAGGCGGTCTTGCCGTTGCCCTGCTTATCATTGGCATCCGCGCCCCTGGCCAACAACGCCTGGATGATCCCGGCGTAACCGCGCCACGCCGCGCGGGTCAAGGCGCTGTGACCCTCCGCATCGTGCAGCGCGATGTCCGTCCCCTTGGCCAGCAGAGCCTTAACCACATCCTCCCGGCCGCGCCATACCGCTATCATCAGCGGCGACCAACCCTGATAAGGCCGCTCGCCATTGGCCAGCACCGGTTCGGGCTCGGCCTCGATGCGGGCGATCGCCTTGGCCTTGGCCCGCTCTTCCACCTTGGCGCCATGGGCAATGAGGTTTGCCGCCAGTTCTTTATAAGCGCGCGACAGCGCATACTGCACCGCCGTCCAGCCGCGCCGGTTGCGCGCATTGACGTCGGGCCTGGCCTTGAGCAGGATCCCGGCCATCGCCCTGTCCCCCTGGATCACCGCCAACAGCAGAGGCGTATTGCCGTTGGCGTCGGCGGCGTTGATGTCGGCGCCGCCCGCCAATAAATGTTTGACGCTGTCCTTGTGGCCCTCCCGCACCGCCAGGATCAGGGCAGTATCCTTATAAGTATCCTTGAGATTGGGTTTGGCCCCGGCCCGCAGCAACATCTCCACCACGTCATCGTGCCCCGCCGCCGCCGCCGCCATCAAAGGGGTGCGGCCGTAGTCGTCCACGCCGTTGACCTTGGCACCGCGTACGATCAAGGCAGGCACTTCATTTTTCTCGCCCTTGCGCGCCACTTCCACCAGGGCCTGCGGTTGCGGCTTATCGTCGCCGGCGATCTCATGCAATTTGGCCTGGGCCATGGCATAACCCTGCCCCGCCGCCATAGTGAACCACTGCTGCGCCATAATATTATCCAGGGGGACGCCCCAGCCGTTCTCATACATCACGCCGAGGTTGTATTGCGCCTTGGCATAGCCCTGTTGCGCGGCGCGCCGCAACCAGCGCACCGCGGTTTCATGACTCTTTTCCACTCCGGTGCCCATGCGGTAAAAACCCGCCAGTCGGTACTGCGCCTCGGCGTCGCCTTTTTCCGCCAGAGGTTTCAGCAATTGCACAGCCCGCCCATAGTCCTTGACGCGCACCGCCATGTTCACCGCGTCGAGATCACCGCCCTGCGCCGGCGCGGCCAGCGCCAGAAAAACGCCCAGCACACCGCTCACCATGAAACCCTTGCGCCTTCCCATGCCGTTCATATCAGGCCGTCCCGAATTTGGTCTCGACTTCGATGCCGATGGTCTTCAAGAATGGCGTCGGCAACACGCCGCCCGCGCAGACGATCACCGCGTCATTGGTCAGATCCACGCGCTGCCCCTTGTGATCGAGGCTCACGCCGTCGTGGGTGATCTCTTTCACCTGGGACTGCAGCAGCACCCGCAGGCGACCGGCGGCCTCCGCCTCCTGCACCTTTCGCCGATTCTTTTCCTTACAGCGTGAGAAGGCCTCGGCGCGATATGACAGGCTGACGGTGGTGTCCGGCTCGACGGCGATACTGGTGGCGGCCTCCAGGGCGCTGTCACCGCCGCCCACCACCAGCACATGGCGGCCGCGGTATTGCTCGGGATCGATCAGGCGGTACACCACCTTGGACAACTCTTCGCCCGGCACGCCCAGCTTGCGCGGAGTACCGCGCCGCCCGATAGCGAGCAATACCGCGCGAGTCTGATAACTGCTGCGGTTGGTCTTGACCGTGAAGCCGTCGCCGTCTCTGTGTATCTCCTCCACTCGCTCGCCTTCATTGATCTCGAGACCGCTCTTGTGCTGCACTTCCTGCCACAACTTCAGCAGCGCCTCCTTGTGGGTCTCGCTGAGCTTTACCTTGCCATACATGGGCAGATTCATGGGCGCGGTCATTACCACCTTGCCGCGCGGAAAGTGAGCCACCGTGCCGCCCACGCTGTCCTGCTCCAGGGTGACGAAGCGCAGCTTGCGCTCCATGGCCGCCAGCGATGCGGAGAAACCGGCGGGGCCGGCACCCACGATCACCACGTCCAAACCTTGTCCCCGGCCGATGCCCTTCAACTTGGCGATGGACTCCATGGCCTGCCGGCCCTGTTCCACGCTGTTGCGGATCAAGCCCATGCCACCCAACTCGCCGGCGATGAACATGCCCGGCACGTTAGTCTCGAAGTTAGGTTTGACCAGGGGGATATCCACGCCGCGCTTTTCCGTGCCGAACACCAAGGTGATGGCGTCTTCGGGGCAGGCGGCCTTACAGGCGCCGTGTCCGACGCAAGCCGTCGGGTTTATCAATTCGGCCTTGCGATTGATCAACCCCAACACTGTGTGTTCCGGACAGGCGCTGACGCAGGAACCGCAACCGATGCAACGCAGCGGATCGATCACCGGATGCAGGGAAGCCGGCTCGGTCAAACCGTCGCGGCGCGCCGCATCGCGCAAAGCGATCACCTTCTGCTGGCGGATGCCGCGGTGGCGAAAGTACAGCACCCATATCATCAGCATGGGCGCGAAGTACATGGCGAGCTTTATGTCCATCGTCGTAAACATGGCAATAACTGTAATACCCGAGCATGGATTTCATGTGCGAAGTAGGTCACGTCTCTCGCACAAATGTTTCGGCATTATAAGGTCGGCATTGATTGCAATCAGCTGTCTCCTCTTAACGACACCCCCGTCGCTGACCGGTTACAGATTGCGCGCACTATTGATTCGGAGACAATGCTGCGTATGGGCAAAAAAGATCGGTAAATACCGCCTGTTTTGAGATTACGCGATTATTAACGAACGGGATTTTTAAGACTAATTTAAGACCATTCGCAGAGAAAAACTATGAACCAAGCCACACTCAGCATAGATGACAAACAAACAACTTCGCCGACAAGCAAAGCACAAAAGGCTCGCCCCGTTTCACGCAAGTCACGATGGAGCGGCATGGGCTCCTCACTGTACTTCATCACGGTCATAGGCATTCTCTATCTGGGCTGGCAGGACAGGGACAGCCTGCGTCTTACCGCGGAGAACGGCGTGGGTTACGCACTGGGCATCCTTGGGGGATCGTTCATGCTGTTGTTGCTTCTCTACCCGGCGCGCAAACGCCTCTCCTTCATGCGGCGCCTCGGCCCCGTCAAATGGTGGTTCCGGGGACACATGATGCTGGGCATCATCGGCCCGGTCTGCATTCTCTACCATTGCAATTTTCATCTGGGATCCTTGAACAGCAATGTTTCATTATTGTGTATGCTGCTGGTCGCCGGCAGCGGTCTGATCGGCCGTTACTTCTACAGCAAGCTGCACCACGGCCTGTACGGCCGCAGGGCCACGGTCCAGGAGCTGCGCCAGGACATTGCGCTGCTCAAGGATCAATCCGCTAATGCCTTGCCCGCGACCTCGCGTCTCGCCGCGCGCTTACAGGCACTGGAGCTGGCGGCGATGACGGCGCATGACGGCATAGCGCGCAATGCCTTGCGCATCACTGCCTATAATCTCCACAGCTATTGGATCGATCTCAATCTCGGCAGATTGTTAAAGAAGGCGCTGGCTGGCGGCCCCTTCACCACCAAGCAGCTGCGGGAGGAGCGACGCCACCTCGGCGACTACCTGGCCGCGCTTCGCAAGCTCAATCAACTAGCGTTTTACGAGCGTCTTTTCTCCCAATGGCATGTCCTGCACTTCCCGCTGTTTCTCATGCTGGTGATATCCGGCATCGTGCACGTGATTGCCGTTCACCTCTACTGACGGACTCTATGCCTTCCGCAATAAGGAAATGTCCGGCGATCATCGCCGCGATGCTCTTGCTGAGCGCATTGCCGGCGACGACAGGGGCATCCAACCTCGAGACCCTGATCATGCCGGGAAAGGTTATCGCCGGCCATGCCAAGTGGGAGTCATCCTGCGAGAAATGCCATGAAGCCTTCAGCAAGACCATGCAGAACCGCCTGTGCTTCGACTGTCATAAGAAAGTGGCGGCGGATATCAAAGAAAAAAAGGGATTTCACGGCCGGATTAACAACATCACTCAATCGGCCTGCAAGGTCTGCCACACCGATCACAAGGGCCGCGACGCCGACATCGTCCACCTCGATACCGATACCTTCGATCACCGGCAGACCGATTTTACCCTGGAAGGCGCGCACCGGGGTCTGGCCTGCTCCAGCTGCCACAAGAAAGGCGACAAGCATCGTGAGGCGCCCTCGGCATGCAACGACTGCCACCACGACAACGACCCTCATAAGGGCCGCCTCGGCAAGGCCTGTGAAAAGTGCCACAGCGTCAAGGCCTGGAAGACCAACCGGTTCGACCATGACAAGACCAAGTTTCCCCTGCACGGCAAGCACAAGGAGGCCACCTGCAACAGCTGTCACCCCAATGAACGCTACAAGAACCTGGCCAGGGAGTGCGTGGCCTGCCACCGCATCAACGACGTTCATGCCGGTCGCTACAGTGAGAAGTGCGGAAAGTGCCATAACGAAAAGAAATGGAAAGACGTGATCTTCGATCACGACAAGGATACCAAGTACAAGCTCAATGGCGTGCACCGCACCATCCGCTGCGACACCTGCCATACCGGCAAACTCTACGGCGTCAAACTGGGTACCGGCTGCTTCGACTGCCACAAGCACGACGATAAGCATGTCGGCCGCTACGGCAGGAAATGCGAGGACTGCCATGCCACCCGTGATTGGCAGCATACGGTGTTCAACCATGACAAGGACACCAAATTCGCGCTGAAGGGGGCGCATAAAGACGTGACCTGCCAGGATTGCCATCGCGGCGATATCGAAAAGGACAAGGGACGCAACACCTGTTTCGCCTGCCACCAGGGCGATGACGTACACAAGGGCAAGGAAGGCAAGAAGTGCGAGCGCTGCCACAATGAACGGCGCTGGGACAAGCGCGTGTTATTCGACCACGACATGACGCGCTTCCCGCTCATCGGCCTGCACGCCGCGGTACCCTGCGAGGAATGCCACTTGAACACCAGCTACAAGCTGGCCGCCTTCGCCTGCGACACCTGCCATAAAAAGGACGACGTCCACAAGCGCACCCTGGGGAACGGTTGCGCACTGTGCCACAACCCCAACGGCTGGCGCGTGTGGCGCTTCGACCACGATACCCAAACCGATTACAAACTCGACGGCGCCCATAAAAAGGTCCTCTGTCACGCCTGTCATCGCGAACCGGCCAAGGACAAGATTCGCCTGGCCAAGACCTGCGGCGCCTGTCATCAGGGCGATGACGTGCACAACGGCGGTTTCGGACTGCAATGTGAACGCTGCCACACCACCGAATCATTCAAACAAATACGATTCATCGGACGGAGGAAATCCCAGCCTTGAGAACCCTTAAGGCACCGGTAATTCGACACGGAACCAGAATTAAATAGGAACGACGAAACCTATGACCACAAATCATGCCTCCATAAAAACAGGAATCATCTTGATGGGGATGGCCTGCCTGTTGCTGCTCATGTTCGGCGGCACCGCCGGCGCCGCATCGCGAATCAACTTCGATCACTTCGCCACCGGCTTTCCGCTCAACGGCGCCCACCTGCGGGTGGATTGCGAAAGCTGCCACACCCGCGGGATGTTCAAAGGTACCCCTACGCAATGCGCGGGCTGTCACAACCGCGGCACCCTGGTCGGAGCATCGAGCAAGTCCAGCAGACATATCCTCAGCAGCGACTATTGCGAGGCATGCCATACGACCACCACCTGGGCCGCGACGCTCCGGGTGGACCATAATGAAGTGCGGGGAACCTGTACGAGCTGCCATAACGCCATGATCGCCACCGGCAAGCCCGCCGGCCACATCATCACCAACGCTTCGTGCGATACCTGCCACACCACCGGCACGTGGACCAACACCCATTTCGATCACAGCAACGTCACCGGCAGCTGCTTCTCCTGCCACAACGGCTCCACCGCCACCGGCAAGGGCCCGAGGCATATCACCACCACCAGCAACTGCGCAGCCTGCCATACCACCCGCGGCTGGAATCCGGTGACACGCGTCGATCATGCCGAGGTCATAGGCTCCTGCACCGGCTGCCACAACGGCAGCACCGCCACCGGCAAGAACGCCAGGCATATCATTACCACGGCACAATGCGACGTCTGCCACACCACCGCGGCTTGGACGCCGACGCACTTCGATCACAACAGCGTTACCGGCAGTTGCTTCTCCTGTCACAACGGCACCACCGCCACCGGCAAGAGCGCCAGGCATATCGCCACCGGCAACAGTTGCGAGTCCTGCCACACTGTCCACGGCTGGAGCCCGGTGACACGCGTCGATCACAGCGCCGTGCTCGGCAGCTGCGCCGGCTGCCATAACGGCTCGACCGCCACCGGCAAGCCGGGCAATCACATCCTGACCAACGCACAGTGCAACTTCTGCCACACCACCACCGCCTGGAGTCCCGCGACGCGCGTCGACCACACGGCGGTCATAGGCAGTTGCTTCTCCTGTCACAACGGCACCAACGCCACCGGCAAGGATGCCAGGCATATTAATAGCAGCAACAATTGCGATGCCTGCCACACCACCAACAATTGGACCAGCGCGGTGGTCGACCACAGCGCGGTGATCGGCACCTGCAGCAGTTGCCACAACGGCAGCACCGCCACCGGCAAGGGCGCCACCCACATCGCCACCAGCGCGCAATGCGACAGCTGCCATAGCACCCTGGCCTGGACGCCGGCCCGCTTCGACCACTCCGGCGTGACCGGCAGTTGCAGCACTTGCCACAACGGCAAAACCGCCACCGGCAAGAACGCCACCCATATCGCCACCACGTCGGATTGCGGCACCTGCCATAGCACCTCGGCCTGGACACCGGCGCACTTCAATCACAGCGGAGTGACCGGTTCCTGCTCTACCTGCCACAACGGCAGCGGAGCTACAGGTAAAAACAGCGGCCACTTCGTCACCACCAGGGAATGCAACGTCTGCCACACCACCACGGCGTGGACACCCATTTCATTCCGTCACAGTTCCGGAAATTACCCCGGCAATCATGGGGTGTCGCTCACCTGTCGGTCCTGCCATACCAGCAACGCCGATGTAGTGCCTTATCCCTATCCGGCATACAAACCGTACTGTGCCGCTTGCCACGCGGGGCAATACAGGTCCGGCGATCATGGCGGCAGGAGTCTTGCCACCAACCAGGATTGCGGGAGATGCCATCGTGTTTCATCCAGGAGATTTGGAGACTGATGATGCGGATTTTTTTAGTAAGAAAACTCTTGGCCGGCAAGCTTCTGGCTATCAGCCTGGCGGTGGGGGCGGCCGCCCTGTTACTGGGAACTACCATTAGCGCCCAACCGACGGGTGGCAGAATCCTGACCGACATCGCCCTTTCCGGTGCCGAGGCCTGCAGGTCGATGCGCATCGGCTTCAGCCTGCCCATACGCTACCTCAATCACTTTCCTCAAAAGCGAGGCACCGAACTGCGCATTCAGCTGAAACCGCTCAGAATCGACCCCGCTGACTCGTTGGCCTTGCTGGATCGAGAGGCCTTCTCGCCCGTGGACGATACCTCGCCGCTCGACAACGTGATCTATGAAGGCGACATGGCGGGGGGGCCTTATCTCAGCCTGCAATTCAGCCGCAGCGTGTATTTCACGGTGGCGCAGGGCACGGACTTCCGCAGCATGAACGTCTCCTTCGGCGATAACGCGACGAACTGCTCCTCAGCCTCATCATCACCACCGTAACTTCCCCAGGGACAGCGACAAAGCATAGACAGCATCATGATCATCCAGATCGTCAGAAGATTACGGCCGTATCTCTTATGCGCAGTGACCGTGCTCGGCCTCAGCAGCCTCGACCTGTACGCCGCCACGGCGACAGGCACTGTCCCTGCCGTCAAGGATGCACAAGGCAGTCAACCCACCGCGGAACAGCTTGCGCAGTTTATGGAGGAGGCGCGCCAGGCCATGGCGCGCGCCGATTACTCGCGCGCCATCGCCCTTTACACCAAAATATTGGGATACCCGGATCATCCCTATCGCCAGGACGCACAGGAATTTCTTGGTCTCGCCCGGGAGCGCAACGGGCAATTGGCCCACGCCAAGGCCGAATACGAAACCTATCTACGGCTCTATCCCGAGGGTGAAGGCGCCGCGCGGGTGCGGCAACGCCTGACGGGACTGCTCACCGCCCAGGCCCCCGCTAAGGAAAAACTCCCCAAGGAAAAACCCAGGGAAATCCCCAGGGCCTGGAGCGTACGCGGCGGCTTCTCGCAATTCTTCCGCCGCGACGTCAGCACAACCGATGCCGCCGGTACCTCGGTCAATCTATCGGAATTGGATACTGACCTCGACGTGGTGGCCCAGTTAATGAAACCGGACTACCAAATTCAGAGCCGCTTCACCGGCGGCTACCGCAATGACTTCATCGACGGCTCGCCCGATAATCCCTTGCGCATTACCTCACTGTATGTCGACGCGGCGGATAATCATCGTGAAACCCTGGGCCGCATCGGCCGGCAGTCTCAGAGCCGCGGCGGGGTACTGGGCCGCTTCGACGGCCTGCTGCTCAGCCGGCAATTGAATCAGATCGTCAAACTCAACCTGGTGGGCGGCTATCCGGTGGACAGCAGCACCATCGATCAAATCGCCACCGACACCCGCTTCTACGGCATCAACGCCGATCTCGGCACCTTCGCCAACGCCTGGGACTTCAATGTGTTCGCCATCGAGCAGACCTCGGAGGGCCTGCTGGATCGCCGCGCCGTGGGCGGCGAGATGCGCTACTTCCGAATGAATCACTCAGCGCTGGGACTGGTGGATTACGACGTGTCCTATCACACCCTGAACATGTTATTGCTGCTGGGTAATTGGCTGTTCGCCGACAACAGCACCCTGAACCTGATATACGATCAGCGCAAGAGTCCGATCCTGACCACTCGCAACGCCCTGATCGGCCAGACCGACGCCTCGCTCACCGCTTTGGCGCAACGCTTCAGCGAAGATCAGATCCGAGCCCTGGCTGTGGACCGCAGCGCCGACAGTCGCAGCTATACCGCCAGCTTCGCCCACCCCCTCAACGACAAACTGCAGATCGGCGGAGACATCACCCTCTCCACCTTGTCCGCGACACCCGCCTCCGGCGGCGTCGCGGGTTTTCCGGACAGCGGCGACGATTGGTCTTATTCTCTACAACTCATGGGCACCGATCTGATCAAGAGCGGCGATATCACCATCATCGGCCTGCTACGAAACCAAAATAACATGTCTGACACCACCTCACTGAATCTCAACAGCCGCTATCCGGTCAATCAGGCCTGGCGCATCAACCCGCAGCTGCGGATCGCTCATCGCCACTTCTCATCCGACGACAGCACGCAATGGTCCACCTTACCCGCCGTGCGGGTGAGCTATATGTGGCGCAGAGATTTCAACCTGGAACTGGAGGCCGGCGGCGAGTGGACCAACCGCGATGTCGCCGGCACGACCGACAAGACCACCGGTTATTACCTCAGCTTCGGCTATCGCGCCGATTTCTAACTACACTCGAATCGCCTGCGGCGATGTTTGGTTTTAATCGCGGTCTCGTCCGCGGGGATAATTTCGTGTCCCCTTCGGGGACGGATTAATTTAGGGCGGCTTTTCGCGCCGCGTGCGAATTACTTTCTTTTGCGCGGCCAAAAGAAAGTACCCAAAGAAAAGGCCGCTGTACGGGTTATATACATAGGTAACACATTAGTCCAAGGACATAGGTAACAGTT
>CAZOTG010000042.1:0-11223 GCA_964582585.1 uncultured Chromatiaceae bacterium
GCACCGGCACGGGTAATGGCCGTCAGATTCTCCAGCACCAGTTGCTGTTCGTCGAGACCGGTTCGCAACTCGCCCATTAACGACAGGTTGCGCAATGAATGCTGGTCCTTAGAGGGATCGTAGATCGCGAAACCCGTCTTGCCGCGCTTGGCCTCGTACATGGCCACGTCGGCCCGTTTCATCAACGCGGCGCCGTCACGGCCATGCTCGGGGAACAGGGCGATCCCGAGACTGGCGCCTATGCGAAATGATTGCGCCTCCAATTCAAAGGGACGATCCAAGGAACCCAGCAATTTCTTGGCGATCCGGGTGGCGTCCACGATGTCCGCGGCAGGCAGCAACACCGCGAACTCATCGCCGCCCAGACGCGCTACCGTATCCGACTCGCGCAATACGCCGCGCACCCGGTTCGCCACCTGCTGCAAGATCAAATCGCCGTTGTGGTGGCCGAGGGTATCGTTGATCTCCTTGAAGTGATCCAGGTCCATGATGATCAAGGCCAGGAGTTGATCGCCGCGGATGGCGGACAAGATGGCCTGGTGCAAACGGTCCGAAAGCAAGGTGCGATTGGGAAGATCGGTGAGCGCGTCATGCAGGGCCTGATATTCAATGGCCGCCATCTGTTCCTTGCGCTCGGTGATGTCGCGGGCGATGCCGATGAAGAAGCGCCGCTCATACAGCCACATCTCACTGACGGCAAGGTCCATGGGAAATACCGTGCCGTCCTTGCGTCTTCCGATCAGTTCACGGCCCACGCCCAGGATGCGCGACTTCCCCGTACTGAGATAATTGGCGAGATATTGGTCGTGCTCCTCGGAATAAGGCTCCGGCATCAGCATGTTGACGTTATGGCCCAGCAACTCCTCGGGGGGATAACCGAATACACTGCGCACCGCCGGGTTCACCGATTCGATGATACCCTTCTCGTCGATGGTGATGACGGCGTCCACCACGTTGTCCATCACCGCCCTGATGCGGGTTTCGCCGGCGATCAACTGATCCTGCATCTGGTTGAATACCGTCGCCACTTCGCCCAGTTCGTCGTCCTGCCTCACCGCCAACTTGGTATGGCGATCGCCCTGCCCCACCCGGGTGATGGCATCCCGCAAGCGGGCGATGGGCTTCAACACGCTCAGCCGTAACGCCAGCCACATGGCGACGCCCAATAAGGTCACCAGGCCCGCCGAGATGCCCCACAGGCGGTAGCGCATGGCATTGATGCGCTGCTCCCCGTCCATGGTGGAAAGCGACAGCTTCAGCACCCCGCGCAGCGGGTTGTCTTCATAGCCGTGACAGGCCAAACACTCGGAATTCCGCTCGATGGGCATAAACAAGGTCATCTGCCCCGGCTCACTCCAGTCGATGGCGACCTTGCCGCCCAGCGACTGCTTAAAGGATGGCGAATCGAGGCGCTGGGGATGTTCGGGAACGGTGGGCTGACGTTCGAAACGGGGATAACCCAGGAAACTGTTAACGGCCTGTACCGTGCTTACATCGGCGAACGCCTCTTTGCCGTTGCGCCGGTACACTTCGATATCGATGATCCCCGCCTCGCCGTGCATGCGGTCCAGCCAGCTGCGGGCCAGGGTACCCTGTCCATTGAGCATCAGGGTACGCAGACTGGCCAGCAGGGTACTGCCGTGGAGCTCGGCCTGTCGCACCTCCTCGTCGCGCATGGCATCGGTCAGCTGCCGGTCCAGCCACAAACCTGTAATCACCATCAACAGGGAGAGCACGGCGGAGATGACCAACGCCAAACGGATCCCCAGACTCCTCACTACTATGCTCCTTTACCGTTTTTCAGTGAGCCATAGAGCATCGGCGCCCCCTCATCGCAACCTGAAATCCGCTTTCGTGGGTAACGCCAAGCAATGTTGCGTATAAACAATGGGATCGACTTATGTGCCCCATTGGTTTATCGGCACCGTCAAATATATCTGGACCTAGGCGCCTCAAACACCTAACCCGCTAAGAAAAAATAAGATTTTATAAAAATTAGGCAGGATCAATTGGGGACGATATGGGCCACGCCGCCGAAGCTGCCGATCCACACGCTGCCGTCCGCGGCATCGGCCATGGAAAAGACATTGTCGGCAAACAGGCCATCCGCGGTAGTCATGACGGAAAAACTCTCGCCATCGTCGTTGAGCCGGGCGAGACCGCGGCTGGTCCCCGCCCAGATATGCCCTTTGTCGTCCTTGTAGAGCATGAAGATGTGATTGGCCGGCAAACCGTCTTTGGTGGTGAAGGTGCGCCAGTTTTTCCCGTCGAAACGCGACAGGCCCGCGCCCCAGGTGCCGCACCATACCACCCCGTCGTTATCCACCGCCAGGGAAATGATGTAATTGGGGTTGTAGGCCACGTTGACCCCCTGCAGGCCCTGCTCGACCTTCTGTTGGGCGTGATGACTGGAGGCCAGACCAGGGTCGCTGGTGAACTCGATGGCATTCTTCACCTCATCGTAATCCGCTCCCAAACCGTCGGCGTGCTGCCAATGTTTCCACTTACCGTCTTTGTAGCGCGCCAGTCCGTACTCGGTGGCGAACCACATGGTGCCGTCCTTGCCTTCATCCAGGTTGTACACCCAGGGATTGGGCAGGCCACCGTTGGTGTTCTCCACGGTAAAGGATTCCCATTTGGTGGGGTCGTCCAGATCGCCGCCCTTGATGCGGTTGGCCCCGGACCAGGTGGCGATCCACACGTCGCCGTTTTTGGCCTGCAGGGAATCGTAGACGAACTGATCCGCCAATCCCTCGGGGATATTGATGTTGTGCCATTTATCCGCGGCGGGATCGTACACCGACAGGCCGCCGCCATAGGTGCCCACCAGGATGCGCTTGCCCAGCTTGCTCACATGGAAGACGCCGTTGGACAGGATGCCCGGCACATGATTATTGAAGACCCGGTACTTGTCCGTGTCCACGTTATAGCGGATGACGCCACCCGAGGTCCCGAACCACACCAAGTCGCCGTCGGTGAAGATACTCTTGACGTTGCGATTACCGATCTCGAAATGGGTGAACTTGCTGTTGACGCCGAACACGGAATGGGAGGCGGCCCCCGGCAGCATCGGGTGATTGGGGGGCATCACCGCGCCGGGCTTGAGTGGTCCCGCCGTGGGCGGCGTGGCGGCGGCCGCCACCGGTGTCAGGACATCCCGGTGCCCCATGAACTGATAGGCCCCTACCAGCACCACGCCCACCGCCACCAGGATCACCGCCACAATACGTGTATCAAGTTTCACTGCTCATCACCTCTCAAGCCGTAGGCTTTAGCGGCCGATGCGGGCCACGCCGTTTCGGGTACCGACCCACACGTCGCCGTTGGGCGCCGCCGCCACCGCATAGACACTGTCGCCGAACAGACCGTCACGGCGGTCCAGGCTCAGCCAATGTTTACCGTCGAAGCGCGACACCCCATTGTTGGTGCCGAACCACCAGGCACCGTCCTTGTCCCGGGCCATGCTGAACACGATATTGCCCGCCAGGCCGTCATGGGTAGTGTAATTGTGCCATTTCTTGCCGTCGAAGCGACTCACCCCGCCACCCCAGGTCCCTACCCAAATGTTATCGTCCGGTGCGGCCTCGATACAAAATACATAATTAGGATTATAGGTGGGCTCACCGTCCACCAGCACGCTGAGATCATGGCGCGAGCGGGTACCGAGACCGGTATTGAGGCTGATGGGCAGGTTGTCCTCGTTGGGCGCCCCCATTCCATCCTTATGGTTCCAGGACCGCCAGTGTTTGCCGTCGAACATGCTGACGCCGCCCTCGGTGCCGAACCACATCCTCTTCTTGGAATCCACCGTCGCGCCGTACACCCATTCGTTCACCAGTTCGTCCACGTAGGTGTCGAAGTGGCCTTTGGCGGTATCGAGGCGATTCACGCCGTACCAGGTGCCGATCCAGATCACTCCCGGCCGCTGCTCGGCGAAACTATAGACCCAGTAGTCCGCCAGGCCGTGCATGGGGAAATAGGTCTTCCACTGGCCGTCGCGGTAACGGGTCGTCCCGCCGCCGTTAGTGCCGAACCACTTGTAGCCCTGGCTGTCGACGAAGATGGAAAACACATATTCGTTGGCCAGACCTTCCTTGCGGGTAAAGGTATGGATGGGGTCACGGCTCGCCAGGTCCACCTCATGCACGCCCACGGACGTGCCGACCCAAATACTGTTGTGGGGGCGGTCCACCGCCAGGGAACGGACGTAGACCCCTTTACCCACCGAGAAGGTCTCCAGCACACGATAGGAGGATGCCGCCGCGGCGGACTTGTCCGGCGCCGCGCCGCATACACCGGCAAACAACACCGCAGCAACAAGGATGCCGATGCGGAGAACGCCGATCACTGCAAGGTTCTTAGATAGGCGATGACATCGAGGATTTCCCGCTCCGACAGCACGCCCTGAAAGGCGGGCATCATGCCCTTGCCGACGCTGATGGTCTTGATAAGATCCATATCCGTCTGCATCAAACGCTGGTTGCGGGAGAAATCGGGAACACCGGGCATGGTGGGCACACCACGGGGGCCGTGACAATCGGAACAGCGTTCATTGTACGTCTTGGCGCCCTTGAGGGGATCCGCCGCCTGGGCAAGGCCGGTGAAACCCGCCATGGACAGCGTCAGTGCAACGGCCAACGTACGGGTCATTCTCGGCAGCCGCGACGGCATGTAGGACGATTTGTTCATCATAGTATCCTCACCTCGATCCAATTTGGGAAAAAGCATGTTAACAAGCGGTCCCGGGCGAGGGAAGCAACGCCAAGACCGTCACGAGCCATGCGGCAAGTCCTTCAGATTGGTCGCATCGCCGTTATAGGCTGCCTCCAAGGCCTGCACCACCCGGGGGTCGTCCCACTGCGTCGCCCCTACGACTCTCCCCAGAAACACGCCGTCGGGACTGATGAAAAAGGTATCCGGATAGACGTTCATGCCCAGTACTTCGTTGGCGACGCTCATGTCCCGGTCCATAAAATTGGTATAGGTCACTTTTTTATCGATGAGATATTCCCTCACCAATACATCGTCTTGATCCAGCGACAGACCGATCACCGCGAAACGCCCCTCGTCCAGGACATGACTCAGACGCTGCAGGCTGGGCAGTTCCTTGCGGCAGGGCGGACACCAGGTGGCCCACACGTTCAGCACCACCAGCTTGCCGCGAAACGACGACAAGGGCACCTTGTCGCCGTCGATACCCACCAGGCTCAGGGGCGGAAACGGCTGCCCGTCCACCAGGCGATCGGGCGGCTTGGATTCACTGCATCCCGCCAGCATCCCCAGCAGCAGCATCAGCCAACCGGCGCCGCGCCATGGCAAAGGGAACTGCGCCATCGTAACTCCTGCATATAAGTTTCGAGTTTAGAGTTTCGAGTTAAAAACCGGGAAATGTGGGCTTTTGGCGTTTCGTTGTTGCCCCAACCTCAGTGAAAGCCTGGCGATAAACAAATCGCGACTTCCCAACCTCCAGCATTTAACTCGAAACTTTAAACTCGCAACTCGAAACTGCTTTTAAGGAACCACCGAATCTATTTTAACCTCCACCCCCGAGCTTCCCACCTGCACCGTCTGACTCATGCCCTGCAGGTCGCCGCTGTGGGGCATGGGGTCGCCGGACTTGGAAATACGCGCGCCAACGATCACACTAGGAAAATCAGAGAGCTTGGCCATGGGTGTGGGCGCCATGGAGTCGTCCAGATTGAATTTCATGGGCAGATCCTTCACCTGGGCACGGAAGGTGGCCAGCGGCATGGGCGGGCCCTGGGCCGCCTTGGCAAAGACATACAGGGTATCGTCGGGCGAGGCCTTGGCCATCAGTTCCGGACTGAGGCTCACCGTCCCGTCCACCTTCGCCTCGGAGGGCGCCGCCTGGGCAGCCGGCGCCGGCATCTTGCCGTCGGCAAGATCTTTGGCCTCGGCGATGATACTCATTACCTGCTGGGCCTCCTTGGAACCCGGCGTCATCTGCTTCAACAGGCGGTCCCAATAGGCCACTGCTCCGTGGTAATCACCTTTGTTGTAGGCAGCCGTCCCAGCCAACCACAGGCTCTTTTCATGATTGGGATCCAGCTTCAGAGCGCGCTTGACCAGCTCCAAAGGCTTGCCTTCCAAGGTTTGGCCGGAGGTCATGGCCAGGGCATCGGCATAGTCGGCAAGCAGGTCGGGATCATCCTTGAGCATACTCACGGCGCGCTGCAGGGCGCCGACGGCTTCCTGATAACGCCCCAATGCAACATAGGAACGGCCCAGCATCCGCCAACCCTCGGCATCCTGGGGATTGTTCTCGAGGCGCGCCGCCAGCCCCTCGACCATGGCATTAATCTGTTCCGCAGTCACCGCATGGGCGGGGCCATTGCCCGACTGCTGAGCGACGGTGATCTTTTCCGGCGATAGCGCCGCGGGATTGCCCTCGATCAAATACAGGAACACCGCCAGCAAGGGCACCAGAAGCATCACGGTGATGGCGGCGCCGCGTCCCGCCTCGCTGTCGTCACGTGGCGCCGTTTGCCCGGCGTTGGGCGGCACATCCTCCAACAGGCGCCGTTCCAGCTCCAGGTGTCCCTGATCGAACTGTTCCTGGCTGAGGACGCCGTTAGCGAGATCCGCCTCCAATTCCCGCATCTGGTCCTTGTAGATCTCCAGATTGGAGAGGTCGCGCCGGACACTCCGCTTATCGCGGCGGCGCCATAGGGGAGGGACGATAAACAACAATGCCGCAGCGACCAATAATGCCGCGACCACGGAAAATAGGATCATGCCTTGCTATCACCCTCATTCAATAGATTCTTGACGCGCGCTTGTTCTTCTTCCGAAAGCGGCGCCACTTTCACTCGCGCCCGCCGGCGTTTGAGGTTGAAGACCAGCAGACTGGCGCCCGCCGTCAACAACAATATCGGGAACAGCCATACCACCAGCGTTATGCCGGAAAAAGGCGGACGATAGAGAATGAAATCGCCATAGCGCGCCACCAGATAATCCTTAATCTCCTGGTCGGTCTTGCCCTCTTCCATCAAGGCGCGGATCTTGCGCAGCATGTCAGCCGCAAAGTCAGAGTGGGACTCGGCCAGGGACTCGCCTTGGCAGACCAGGCAGCGCAGTTCGCCGGCCAGCTTCATGACCCGCGCCTGCAGGACCGGATCGCCCATGACCGGCTCGGCCTCCTTGGCCATGGAGAACGTCGACCACGACAGCAAGATCAACAGCAATACGCCGACGAATCGTCTCATCCTTTCAGCTTCCTGATGATGGGCAATATCTCACTCTGCAAGGCTTCCCTAGTGATCGGACCGATATATTTATAACGGATGATGCCTTGCTGATCGATGACATAAGTCTCGGGCACACCGTACACGCCGTAGTCGATACCGACGCTGCCATCGAGATCCAATGCCGTTAGCAGGTAAGGATTACCTCGCTCGCTCAACCATTTTTGGGCGCGCTCACGCGCGAATTTGAGTTCTTCGTCCGGAGATAGTTTGTCGACCTGCGTCTTGTCAATTCCGGCGTCACCCCGCAATTCCTCGTAATTAAGCCCGATCACCGGCGCGATGTTTTGACGCGAGAAGTCAACGAGGACCGGATGTTCCTCGCGACAGGAAGCACACCACGTAGCCCAGACGTTGAGCAGCCACACTTTGCCGCGCATATCCTGCGACGCAAAATTGTTCTGGGTATCCTGCAATTGCTTTAATGAGAATTGAGGCGCCGGCTTATCGATCAGAGGCGACGGCACGTCACTGGGATTGAGTTGCAGACCCTTCCAAAAAAAACCCACCAGTATCACGAACAACACCAGGGGCACCAAAAAGCGCATCATCAGGACTTCACCTCCGCCTGCGTCAGCGCTGGAGTGGGTCCGGCCGGCCCCGATACCGCCCCGGCGGTTTCATCCTGCTTCAACTGCTCGCGCTGTTTGCGTGCCAGGGTGCGATAGCGGCGGTCACTGATGGCGATCACGCCGCCCAGGGCCATGAACACGCAGCCCAGCCAGATCCATGAGACCATGGGCTTGTAATAGGCCCGTACGCTCCACGCGCCGTTACCCACCGGTTCCCCCAGCGCCACGAACAAATGACGAAAAAACCCGCTGTCGATGGCCGCGATAGTCATGGGCTGGCGCTGCACGCGATAGACACGCTTCTCGGGATTGAGTACTTCGATCACATTGCCGTCCTTGAGCACCGTGATAATGCCGCGCGAGGCCTCATAATTGGGGCCCAAGGCATCCGTCACCCCATCGAAGCGGAAGGTATAATCGCCCACTTTCACGGTATCGCCGATATCCATGCGCACGTCTTTACCAACTTCGTATCCGCCGATGATGGTGACGCCGAGGATGAAGACCGCCACACCGAAGTGGGCCAGCTGCATGCCCACGAAGCTCTTGGGCAGACTATCGAAACGCCCCAGCCAGCCGCGATCGCTATGGGTACGCTTCCAGCGATCCCACACGCTTTGCACCACGGTGACGATGATCCAGAACGCCATGAGGATGCCGAGGCTCACCAGCCATGACCAATGTCCCAGCACGAACGGCATGATCACCGCGACGATCACCGCAACCGCGGCACCCCAGCGTATCCGTGCCGCCAGCTCCGGCACGCTGGCCTTCTTCCACTTGGCCACCGGCCCTACGCCCATGAAAAATACCGCGAAGGCCATGATGGGCACGAACACCAGATTGAAGTAGGGAGCACCCACCGAAATCTTATTGGATGCCCCCAAGGCGCCGACTGCGACCAAGGCATCCACGAACAACGGCGCCAAGGTACCCAATAACACGGTACCTGCCGCCACGGTGAACAAGACATTATTGGCGAGTAACAGGGATTCACGCGACACCGCCGCGAAGCTGCCACCCAAACCCACCTTGGGCGCACGCCAGGCATATAGCAGCAGGGAACTGCCCACCACGATCACCAGGAAGATCAGGATGAACAGACCGCGCTTGGGATCGCTGGCGAAGGAGTGCACCGAGGTCAAGACGCCGGAACGTACCAGGAAGGTCCCCAGCAGACTCAGGGAGAAGGCGAAGATCGCCAACAACACGGTCCAGCTCTTGAAACTGCCGCGTTTTTCCGTCACCGCCAGAGAGTGGATCAAGGCGGTTCCCACCAGCCACGGCATGAACGAGGCGTTTTCCACCGGATCCCAGAACCACCAGCCGCCCCAACCCAATACATAGTAAGACCACCAGCTCCCCAGCGCGATGCCGCAGGTGAGAAAGGCCCAGGCCACCGTCGTCCAGGGACGCGACCAGCGCGCCCAGGTGGCGTCCAGTTTACCGCCCAGCAAGGCGGCGATGGCAAAGGCGAAGGCTACCGAAAAGCCCACGTAGCCCATGTACAGCATCGGTGGATGGATAGCGAGGCCGGGGTCTTGCAACAGCGGATTCAGGTCCTGGCCGTCAGGCGCCGCGGGGAGCAGACGTTGGAAAGGATCGGAAGTAAATAGGATGAACGACATGAAGCCTACCGCCACCAGGCCCATCACCCCCAACACCCTGGCCACCATCTCATCGGGCAGATGACGGCTGAACACGCTGACCGCCAGCATCCAGATGGACAACATCAGAATCCACAGCAACAAGGAACCTTCATGGCCGCCCCATACTCCCGCGATGCGATACATCAAGGGCAAGGCCGAATTGGAGTGCTCCGCCACATACAGCACGGAGAAATCGTGATTAATAAAAGAATAGGTCAAACTGGCATAGGCGATGACCACGAACACGAACACCCCTTGCGCCACCGGCCGCGCCAGTGCCATCCAGCGTGGAATGCCGCGGGCGGCGCCGATGATAGGCAGGGTCCCCAGCACCAGGGCCATGCACAAGGCGACGATGAGCGCGAAATGTCCGATCTCTGGAATCATGGTTTGCCGCCCCCGTCGTTCATGGTCACCGGCATGTCCTTGCCGTTAGCCTTGGCCTCTTTCAAGGCCTTGGCCACTTCAGGCGGCATGTATTTTTCATCGTGTTTGGCCAAGACCTCGTCGGCATGGAACTGGCCATCGGGGCCCATGCGACCCATGGTCACCACACCCTGGCCTTCCTTGAACAGATCGGGAAGGATGCCCTTGTAGGTCACGTTCACATTCTGGGCGAGATCGGTGACCACGAAGTGGACGGTCAGGCCGTCATTCTCGCGCTGCAGGCTGCCCTTCTCCACCAGCCCTCCCAGGCGAAAGCTACGGTCCTTGGGGACCTTGCCGGCAACCAGCTCCGAGGGACTGAAGAAAAACACCATATTGCTGCGAAAGGCATTTAAAATCAGCGTCGCGGCGATGGCCACGCCCGCCAATCCCACCAGGATAAACGCGAGCCGCTTATGTCTGGGCTTCATTATTCACCTCGATACGCATCCGAATTCTACGACCTAAACGCTGGGTAATAGTTCGTTTTCGTAATATCACCAATACCACTTCCAGGGTCAGAAACAGGGCCGTCACCCCATAGGAGCCCCACACATAAAAGGCGTAGCCGCCCATGGCAAAAAATTCGCTGGCGCTGCCCCAGTTCATCGTGCCGTCTTACCCAGTTCTGCAGCCACCCATTCGGTGTCGCGTTCCGCTTCCAGAATCTCGCAGCGCACCCGCGCCAAGACTACCGCGATGGTGTACATCCAGAACGCGAAGATCATCACTAACAGCGACGCCAGCATGGTGGCCTCCATGGAGGTGCCGCTGCTGAAGCTGATGGAGGCCCCCTGATGCAGGGTATTCCACCACTCCACCGACTTATAGATGATGGGCACGTTGATCACCCCGATGATGGCCAGCAGGCCGCTGGCGCGGGCGGCACGGCGCGGATCGTCGATGGACGCCTTCAAGGACATGAACCCGATATACAAAAACAGCAGGATCAATTCCGAGGTGAGCCGCGCGTCCCACACCCACCAGGTCCCCCACATGGGCTTGCCCCATAACGAACCCGTCCACAGGGCCAGGAAGGTGAACAAGGCCCCGGTGGGCGCCAGAGCGGTGGCCATCAGCGAGGACAGCCGGGTATTAAACACCAAACCCAGGCCCGCATAAATAGCCATCACCACATAAATAAACATGGACATCCATGCCGCCGGGACATGGACGAACATGATGCGATAACCTTCGCCCTGCTTGAAATCGGTGGGGGCCACGAATAACCCCAAATAGAGACCTATCACGGTCAATACCGCCGCGAGCGCCGCGAAATCGAACGACACGCCCACCGAAAGGTCGATCCCG
>CAZOTG010000043.1:0-215 GCA_964582585.1 uncultured Chromatiaceae bacterium
GGCCTCCATGAGTTTTTCGAGTACCGCGACTTGTTTGGGCCGCGCCAGATGCAGATGGCCAAGGACGGCGCGGGCCTCCTTGGCCTGGTGGTGTTCCAGGTAATAGGTGGCCTGTGCCAGCCCCACCGCTACCTCGGCCTTGTTGTCATGTTCGGCGGCGGCGCGCAGGTAACTGTCGCGGCGTACCTTGGAGCCCTGCCCATCGGCGGCCTGGG
>CAZOTG010000043.1:225-11132 GCA_964582585.1 uncultured Chromatiaceae bacterium
CCGCGGCGAGATAATGGAGGGCCGGGCTGTCGCTGTGGCGCACCTCCTTGATCAGCCACATCTCCGCCGCCTCCCATTGGCCCTCTGCCAGGGCGGTCATGCCGCGCAGATAGCTGTTGCGCACCTTGGCGTCGCGCCGCTGGCGGCGCCAATGCCGCATATTTTGCGGCAGGGAGCGGATGCCGCTCCAGAAGCGCAGGACGTAGTAGAGCGCCAGGAACAGGATCAGCAGCCCGACCACGAACAGCACCAGGCTGGACTCGATGGTCCAGTCGCGATAGGCGATCATGATGTGGCCGCTGTCCTGCTGGGCGAACAGTACCGCCGCCACGGTGGCGATCAACACCAGCAGGCTGACCATCAGCAATCTCATGGCTGTGTCGCCTCCGCCGCCTGTTGCTGTCCATGTTGTTTCAGCCAGGATTGCAGGGCATTCAGTGACTCGGAGATGTCCGGCAGTTTGGGGGCGATGTCGATGTGCTGTAGGCGGGCCAGTTCCTTGAGGGCGCCGGTGGTGGCGGGGGCCCCCTGGTCGAAGTACTTGGTGATCCATTGCTGGGCGTCGCCCAGACTATTCTGATACAACTTGCCATCACGCCGCAGCAAGGCGAGGCGCGCCGATTCCAGTTCGAGGCGCAGATTCTGCTGCAGGAAATAGCGCTCATCCGGGGCGAGCAGGGGACGCTCGGCCTCGCTACGACGTTTAATCACCACCAGGCTCTTCAGCTTTTCCCAGAAGTCGTGGAGCACGCCGCGCCAACCCTTCTCTCCGGCGGCGGGGGCGGGCGTGGCTTCCTGCGTGGTTTCATTGCTGGCGACGGGCAGGCGGTCGACCTCCTTGGCGAGGGCGTCCAGGCTCAGGGCCATGCCGGTGATATCGGGATTAGCGGTGGTCTGCAGAGTCGTGATCTCTTCGGCGATGAGGCGGCGTATATTCACCAACGCGGGATTTTTCATGTCGAGAAGGTGTTGATCGGCGGCCTGCAGCGCCGCCACGCTGGCGGGGATGTTGCCTTCCAGCTGCAGGCGATCGTTGGCGATTTGCAGCAGGGCGGCGATTTCCTCCACCGTCCAGGTGCGAGCGTCGCCGACCTCGCTGCGCAGCTTGCCGAAGGCATCTTCCAGGGTCGCCTGTCGTTCTTTTAACGCGGCGATGTCTTCAGGCAGTGCGTTGACCTGCTGCTCGAGTTGGGCGACGACGCCTGCCTGCTGTTCGACTTGGTCGGTGCGGCCTGTGAGGGACTCCAGTTGTTGGCGGAGGGAGGCGTTGTCGGCATCAAGTCGCTGCTGAGTAGCTTGCAGGGTCTGCCAGAGAAAATACCCGCCGCCCCCGCCCCCCGCCATCAGCAGGAGAATCAGCAGCGTCAGCCAAACACCGCCACCCTTGCCTTGTTTGGCAGGGGGGTGTTTTTTCGGCGCGCCGGTCGCGGGCTTGTCGGAGGCGGCGCTCGGGGTACTTGTAGCGACGGTGGTGCTGTCTCCGCTTTTTTCGTCGGAGGCAGCATCCGCCGCACTGGATTTGGTCTTGGGTTTTTTGTTAGAGGAAGTCTCGCTCATGCCCGGTCCTTATCGTCTTATTGTGCAGCCTCTGTGCCGTGCCGCCAAGTCGTCATGGCCTGCAGCAGGGCCTCGTCCGTGGCCTGTGCGGCCACCAGCGCCGGCCGTGTGAATCCCAACTCGGCGGCAAGTTGCGCGACCCGCGGGCTGATCACCGCCAACTGCCGCTGTGCCAGCCACTTGCCCCGACCCGCCGCGCCCGCCATCTCCACCAGATTGCGCAGGCTATCCTGACTGGTTACCACCACGATATCAATTTCTCCCGCTTGGGGCAGCCTTTCGGCAAAATCCTCGCCGGGTTTGACGCGGCGGTAGACCTCGGCATAATCGACCCTGGCGCCGCGCCGCCGCAAGGTCTCCGCCAGCAATTCCCGTCCGCCGCTGCCGCGAAAGATGATGATGTTTTTGCCCGCCACCGCGTTCAGCGCGGCGGTGGCGAGCAAGGCCTCGCTGTTATAGGGCGGCGGCGCCTGGATGTCGATCCTGACGCCGTGGTGCAGCAGGGCCGCGGCGGTGCGTTGTCCCACCGCGGCCAGCTTTAAGTGAGGGGGAAGGGTGATGCCCTCGCTATGGAGAAGGTCCAGGCCCCTTTCCACGGCATTGGCGCTGATGAAGATGGCGATGGCGAACTCTTGCAGCCGCGCCACCAGCGCGCGGGCCGGGTCCGGGTCCTGCGGTTCTTCTATGGCCAGCACCGGCAGCGGCACCGGGATACCGCCCGCGGCCTTGATCAGCGCACATAAAGGGGCGGCCTGGTGGGCAGGCCGGGTCACCATGATGCGGAGTCCTTGTAGCGGCTGTGGTGCGACCATGATTATCAGCGGCGGCAAGCCGCATTATCCCCCTCGTCGAGTTTTATCCCTTTTAGATCACTATTGCTTATCCCTTGACGCGGCATACACCGCTTTAAGGATGGCGGCGGCGCCCCGCGACAGCAGATCCTCCGCCAGTGCTACGCCCAGACGTTGCGCCTCGGCGGCGGGGCCGCTGACCTCGCCGCGGATCACCCGGCCGTCATCGGGGTCGCCCACCAGGCCGCGCAGCCGCAGGCTGTCGCCGGCCAGGGTGGCGTGGCCGGCGATGGGCACCTGGCAGCCGCCTTCCAGGCGGTGGTTCATGGCGCGCTCTGCGCTGACACGGATGTGGGTCTCCGGGTGGTCGAGCACCCGGAGCAGCGCGTTCACCTCGGGGTCGTCGCTGCGACATTCGATGCCCACCGCCCCCTGACCGATGGCCGGCAGGCTGACGGCGGGGTCCAGATAGGCGGTGATACGCTCGCCGAAGCCGAGGCGCAGCAGGCCGGCGGCGGCCAGGATCACGGCGTCGAATTCGCCGGCGTCCAGCTTGGCCAAGCGGGTATTGACGTTGCCGCGCAGGCTCGCGATCTCCAGGTCCGGTCGCCGCGCCTTGATCTGGCACTGGCGCCGCAGGCTGGAGGTGCCCACCCGCGCGCCATGGGGCAGTTCGTCGAGGGTTTTATAGCGGCGCGAGACGAAGGCGTCCCGCGGGTCTTCCCGCTCGCAAATCACCGGCAGGTGCAGGCCGGCGGGCAATTCCACCGGCACATCCTTCATGGAGTGCACCGCCAGGTCGGCGCGGCCGCTCAACAGGCCCTCTTCCAGTTCCTTGACGAACAGCCCCTTGCCACCGATCTTGGCCAGCGGGCTGTCCAGTATCTTGTCGCCCTGGGTGGTCATACGAACCAGTTCCACCTGCAACGCCGGGTGGGCCGCCAACAGCCTATCGCGGACATATTCCGCCTGCCACAGGGCCAGCGGGCTCTTACGGGTGGCGATGCGTAGGGATTTCTGGGTCATGAAGGGGCTCGATTTTCAGTTCGGCCGCTAATCGTACGGCGTGTCGGGCTCCAGGGCAAATGCCCGGGGCAATGCAACGCAAACCCTGAGACGGCCCGGGCTTGAAACTTGGTATACTGCCGAGCTTATGTAGAGGAATGGTACGTGGCGCAAGACGATCCCCATAAACCCTGGGCCGGACGCTTCACAGAGGCGACCGACCGTTTCGTTGAGGAATTCACCGCTTCGGTGAGTTTCGACAAGCGCTTGTATCGCCACGATATCGCCGGTTCCCTGGCCCATGCCCGCATGTTGCAGCATGTGGGGGTGCTGAGCACCGCG
Source organism: uncultured Chromatiaceae bacterium (assembly GCA_964582585.1). Taxonomy (GTDB): domain Bacteria; phylum Pseudomonadota; class Gammaproteobacteria; order DRLM01; family DRLM01; genus JARRQJ01. The sequence goes on from CAZOTG010000043.1 coordinate 3,921, forward strand.
GAGTGCGAGGCCATCGTCAAGGGTCTCGAGGAGATTCGGGCCGAGATCGAGCGGGATGATTTTGCCTGGTCGGTGTCCCTGGAAGACGTGCATATGAACATCGAGGCGCGGCTCACCGAGCGCATCGGCGTCGCCGGCAAGAAGCTTCATACCGGCCGCTCGCGCAACGATCAGGTGGCCACCGATATTCGCCTTTATCTGCGGGACGAGATCGATGCCCTGGATCAGGAACTCAAGCGCTTGCAGAGCGGACTGCTGGAGGTGGCGGATCGGGAGGCGGACACCATCCTCCCCGGTTTCACCCACCTGCAGGTGGCCCAGCCGGTGAGCTTTGGCCATCATCTGCTGGCCTGGTTCGAGATGCTGGTTCGGGATCGCGAGCGGCTGCGGGATTGCCGCCGGCGGGTCAATGTCATGCCCCTGGGGGCGGCGGCCCTGGCGGGGACCAGTTATCCCATCGACCGCGCCTATACCGCCAAGCTGCTGGGCTTTGATGCCGTGGCCGAGAATTCCCTGGACGCGGTGAGCGACCGCGACTTCGCCATGGAATTCGCCGCGGCGGCGGCCTTGCTCATGAGCCACTTGTCGCGCTTCTCGGAGGAACTGGTGCTGTGGGCCTCCGCCCAGTTCGATTTCGTCTCCCTGCCGGACCGCTTTTGCACCGGTTCGTCCATCATGCCGCAGAAGAAGAACCCCGATGTGCCTGAACTGGTGCGGGGTAAGACCGGCCGGGTCACGGGCGACCTGGTGGCGCTGCTGACGCTGATGAAGGGCCAGCCCCTGGCCTACAACAAGGACAACCAGGAGGACAAGGAGCCCTTGTTCGACGCCGTGGACACGGTAAAGGCCTGCGTGCGCGCTTATGCCGATATGATCCCGGCCCTGGAGGCCAAGCGCGACAATATGTACCAGGCGGCCCTGCGCGGCTATGCCACCGCCACCGATCTCGCCGACTACCTGGTGCGTAAGGGTCTGCCCTTCCGCGATGCCCACGAGGTGGTGGGCAAGGCGGTGCGTTACGGCATTGAGCAGGGGAAGGACCTGGCGGCCATGGATCTGGCGGAGATGCGCAAGTTCTCCGAGGTCATCGACGCGGACGTGTTTGAGGTGTTGAGCCTGGAAGGCTCACTGAGCCTGCGCGACCACATTGGCGGCACCGCCCCGCGCCAGGTGCGGGAGGCGATCCAGCGGGCGCGATCGCGGTTATAAGCCTTAAAATTAAACCACGGAGGGCACGGAGAGCACGGAGAAAATCTCTTATAGGAAGCCCATTGGATATTTCGATGCGTCGCTACGCTCATGCCGCGCACGGCGAAATCAGCATATAAAATAACTCCGTGTTCTCCGTGCCCTCCGTGGTTCAAGCCGTTTCTTAGTCCTCCTGTTCCAACTGCTCTCTTGCACGGCGCAGCAGTTTGGCGCGGTCGTCACCCTGCTGCCAGCCCGCCACCCCGAATTGGGCGATCAGGGTGATGGTCCGGCCGTCGGTGGCGGTGGGTTCCAGGGCGGCGAGGCGCTGACGCAGCTTCTCCAGGAGGTGGTTGGCGGCATCGACGTCGGTCTCGGGAAGTACCAGCAGGAACTCATCGTTATCGAAGCGGCCGATAAGGTCGGCCCAGCGCATCTGATCCTTGAGCATGTGGGCGACGGCCGTCAATGTCGCCTCTCCGTTGCCCTTGCCGTATTCGGCGTCGATGTCACCGAGGTTGTCGACGCGCAATCGGATCACCGACAGGGGATTGTGGTAACGACGGCTGCGGGACACCAGGGGTTCCAGTCCTTGCAGCAGGGCCTGGCGGTTGGGGAGGCCGGTGACCGCGTCGCGGGTGGTGTGCTGCGCCAGCTCTTCATGCAGGCGATCACGGTCTTCCAGGGCGTTTTGCAGGCTGCTGATGTCCGCAAAGTAGTGGATGGCGCCGCCCATCCCCGACGGCGTTGCCCGCCAGGTCTGCAGCCAGCGGGCGGGGCGGGCGGCAGTGGCCTCCAGGAACAGGGTCTGCTCTGGGGTGAACAGCAGTTCGCGCCAGGCCGCGTCGGCGCTTGCCGCGCTTTGACCGAGCAGCCGCTCGCCGGGGATATCCAGCAGTTTTTCCAAGGCGGCGTTAAGCCAGGTGATGCGTCCCTCCTGGTCTAGAATCAACACTCCCAGGGGGGCGTTGGCTAATGCCGCGATGGCGGTGGTGGCGCTGAGTGCTTGGCTCATGGCGATACTCTCTTGTAAGCGATAGTTGGATATATCAAATGGGGCGCCCCTTAGGCAAGGGCGGACAGAGGGGTTTTGGCGCGGTACAATGAACAAGGCGCGTGCTATGCCGCGTGACAGACAGGTGAATATCGGATTTTTGCCACAAGGAAGGGTAACCATGACTGAGCGTATACATGCCTTGCAAGTCGGAGCCCCCGATCCGGAGCTGCGTAACTCGCCCATCGTCGAGGAGGCCGACGAGGATTATGAGGTCGCCGCCCAGGCCTTGGCGGAAGAGCCGCTGTGCTATTTCAACGGCCACGCCTACCGTCACGACCAGTTTGTGTGCAGCGGCTCGGAGTTGCTGCGCTGCGCCCGGGGTGTATGGCTGCAGGAAGGGACTTGCGACCCGGACAATCCCTAGTTATTAGCTGATAATCGGCGTAAAAATCGCCCGCCGAGCGCCAAAAGCCTGTCCGAGGCCTCCAGATTTGACATCCCCGGTCGATAACCAGGCTGGGTGATATCCATGTTACCAGCGCAACTGACAGAAGGCTTGGCTACGACCTCGGCCATCAAGCAGCGTTTTTTGTTGCTTAACCGGGAGCGGTTGCGACGCGCCCAGGAATCCATGCGCGATCGGCAGCGGGATTTCCTCGACCTGTTGCCCCTGCTGTTTCACGTCAACCATGCCATCCTGCCCGGCTATGTGTCCAACGAGTGCCCGGTAGGGGTCTCCGATTACCGGCCGTCCAAGCATACCCTGCAGGCCGCCAAGAAGATCGCCATCAGCTTCGATTTCAAGCGCAAGGCCTTACCACGCTACGACATCGTTTCCCTGTTCATTATGGGCAGCAGCGGTACAGTCGCCTATTCGAAGGACAGTGATTTCGATATCTGGGTATGTCATAGGCCCGACATGGATGCGGGACAATTGTCGGCCCTGCAACAGAAGGCAACGCTCATTGAGGAATGGGCGACCAGCTATGATTTGGAAGTCCACTTCTTTTTGATCAACCCCAAGCACTTCAAGGAGGGTCAGCACGCCGATCTTTCCAAGGAGAGCAGCGGTACCGCCCAGCATTATTTACTGCTTGAGGAGTTTTACCGCACGGGCCTGTTGCTGGCCGGACGCTATCCCTTGTGGTGGCTAGTGCCGCCCGGACAAGAGGCCAACTATGAAGAGTACATGAAGACTCTGGTGGAAAGGCGCTATGTCAACCGCAACGAGTTCGTCGATTTTGGCAATATCGCAGAGGTGCCGGCAGAGGAATTTTTCGGTGCGGCGTTATGGCAATTGTTCAAGGGCATCGAGTAGCACTAAAAATCCGTTCTCAAACTACTGTTGATGGAGATCTATACCAGACAGTATCCCAACATCGAACTCCTCTGCCAGCGCTTCAAGCGCGAGATCTATGACGGCGAGACCTCGCTCGATCATCTTGACCCTTACATGATGCTTTACCGTGCCATCGAGGAATATCTGGAGCAATCTTCAGAGTATGATCGACTCGACTTTGTGCGTCGTTGCTTCTATTTCAAGGTCAACGAGCGCCTCAGTACGCCGGACAATCCCCGCTTTACGAATTGGCGGCGCGAGTTGATGCGGTCACTCGCCGAGTCATGGGGCTGGGGCGGCGTCTATTTGGAGATGTTAGACGGACGTCCCAAGTGGAAGATCAATCGTGTACTACGGGAGCGAAAAATCCTGGTCAACGAATTGACCCATTGCTACCGCGTCCTATCCAATTTTGCGCGGGAGCATGCGGGTTTGATGCTGATCAATCAAAAGGACATCACAGTGCTCGGCCGCAAGCTCTATGCCGCCTTCGAGCGCAAAGCGGGGAAAGTGGAGATCATCAATCGCGGTATCTCCGATGATATCTGGGAAGGGCAGGTATCCCTGCACCAATTGGCCTCTCAGGATAGCCAAGAGACGTGGGCCTTGTTCCGCGGTGCCGTCAGCGTCAATGAGGTTTCGCAAAGCATGCCGTTAAAGCGCGGCCGCAGCGTCTGTGAATTGATCACCTGGAGCTATTGCAATGGTTTGATCGATGATCGTACCGCTATCGCACTGCATGTCTCCAAAGGCAATCTGTCGGTTCGTGAAATCAACGCCACCCTGCAGGTGTTGCAGCGGCTGTTCCCGATGGTCCAAATCATGGAGACCGACATCAATGATCTGGCCTATGCGGCTAAGATGGTGACTTCCGTGATCTTCGTCAATATGGGGATGGATCCCCTGGATCAACATACCCGGGCGGGCCGCTTTCTGACCACCTCGCGAACCGATGCGCTCAATTACAGTGGTCTGGGCGAGAATCTGGCCCTGACCTTCGATCAGGTGATATTGAGCAGCTGGAAGGAGGTATTGACCTTCCGCTACATCGGCGTGGATGGCCTGCTCAGCTGCCTCAGCGAATACCTGCAATGGACGCCGCCCAGCGGCGATACACTTCCTTCGCTGCCCGCCGTCCATTGTTTCTCGTCTAGCCGGGGGACGGCGATCAGTGAGCGCATCAAAGAGTTGTTCGACGATGTGATCGCGTGTTTCTACGGTGAAGACGATGCGCGCACGGCCCGTTACATCTTGGCGGTGGAACAAAACTACTATGCCTTGTTCATGGAAAACTCGCTGTTGCGCTACAGCAAGCTGGGAAATTACGAAGATTTGTTGGGTTATTTCTCGCTGGGGCAGACTGAATTCAGCCAGGTGATCGTCGATCGCTATACGCTCAGCGACGGTTTTTTGCCGCTTATCTTCAAGATCAATCGGCCCGGCGTCATTCAGGTGGTGTATCGGGTAGATGGCAGCTTTGCCGATGTCTATGTCGCGGACGAGCGCGGTTCCCTGTTCAATCAGCGCGTGAGCTTCTACGACCGCGGGGCCTTGGTGGATCACTTCAAGATATTCTTCGATGCGGTGCTCACCCGGCAGAGCAATGATATCTCCATCGATGACAGCGATATGCCCTCGGCGGAGATCGAATTCTACGAGGCCGTCAAGGACGAGCGCGGCGTCCGCAAGCTGCTGCGATCAGCCGTCGAGCCCATCCGCCGTGCCAGAAACTATTTCAATGTCCAGGTCATCGGCGACGCGGGCGAAGACGACCCATCGCAATTTACCGTCTATTGCAACGATGTGGAGTTTCCCGGTTTGGAACATGGCGATAGACTCTTCGATGAAGTGGCGGCCTTTGTCTTGAAGCAGCGCCAAAGCGGGTCACGTTACCCCATCTATATCACCGATATCGATTTACCGCGCGCCATGTTTGGCGGTGAGGCGGGCGGCCGTATCCAGACCATTCACTTTTTGAATTACAAGAAGCAGGTCGAGGAACAGCTCAAGCAGTCCATCGCCCAAATCGACGCCTCCTGACGGGGGCTCAATCACTCAGGATGCGCGCCAGCCAGCCGGCGATATCGGCGATTTCCTCATTGCACAGGCTATGCGGCATTTCATAGGCATGCCATTCCACCGCGTATCCCAGTTCCGTCAAACGGCGTTGAGCGATGAGGCCATGGGGCAGCGGCACCACGCCATCTTGGTTGCCATGGGCCATGAAGATTGGAACATCGCGATTGGCGGCGTGTGCTTCCGCGGCGAGGGTGTCGGCGAGGGGCAGATAGGTGGAGAGGGCGAGAATGCCGGCAAGGCGCTGCGGGTAGCGCAGCCCGGCATGCAGGGCGAGGGCGCCGCCCTGGGAGAACCCGGCCAGGACGATGCGTTGCGGGGCAATGCCGTTGGCGATTTCCCGTTCGATAAGGGCCTCCAGCCGTTGCGCGGACTCATGGATGCCGGCCTGGTCTTCGCCGCGGGAAAGATCGAAGGCGGCGATGTCGTACCAGGCGCGCATCACATAACCGCCGTTGACGGTGACAGGGCGGCGCGGTGCGTGGGGAAAGACGAAGCGTACCGGGATGGGCAGCTGAAATTGCGGTACGAGAGGCTCGAAGTCATGGCCGTCGGCCCCCAGGCCGTGCAGCCAGATGACCACCGCTTGCGGCGGGGTGGGAGGATCGATCTCGACACAGGGGAGGGCGGGTATCATCGTTGCTGTTACCATCGGCTTGGGTTCGGGCCTTGCGCGGTTTATACTGCGGGCGTTTTTTCAATGTCGCGGCGCTATTGTAACTGTAATGCGCTTGTGCGGGGAGGGGTTATCTGTGAAGCGCTGGATGGTGGTTTGTTGGACGTTGCTCTTGGTGAGCGGAACGGCTTCGTTGTCGGCCTGCGGGCAAAAGGGGCCGCTCTATCTGCCGGACCCGCCCGCGCGGCAGCAGGGCAAGTGAGAGGATCTGCATGGCGGCATCATTAATTGACGTGGCCGATTTTTGAGATGGCCTCCCGCAGCCGGATGTTTTCGTCGGTGGTGTCTCTGAGGCGCGCCGCGAGTACTTCGGCGAACAAGCGATAGAGGATATAGCAGAAGCTCAAGTCGCTGGTCTTTTGTTTTTGGTCGATATAGGACGCATCGAGCCCCAGCACCAGTGATTTCGTCACGGCGCGAATGGTGGCGGAGCGTGGTGAGCCGTCGATGATCCCCATTTCACCGAACATGTCGCCGTTACGTTGCAGCCGGCCGATAGACTTTCCGGTCTTGATGATCTCGAGGTGGCCGGTTATCAGGAAATAGACATAGCAATCGTACTCGCCTTCCTTGATCAGGACCTCCCCCGGGTCATAGACCCTGAGTCTGCCCGATTTGATGAAGTTGCGCAGATCATCCTCCGGCAGCATGGCAAACTTCTGAATGCCGCTGAAAAGGCGCAAGATCTCGGAATTCTCATCCGCGTTGTCGACTTCCCGCATCTATCGGTTTCCCTATTCGTCCGTTCCCGCTGTGTCCCATCGCTTCCCAGCCGGGCTGCGCTAATGGTTATCGGGCCTGCGGCGGATTTTATTACTGCTTAAATTTGATAGTGTTATTAATCAAGCGGGGTTACGCTTGGCCAACAGGCGATCCAGTTGGCTGGCGAAGGCATGACGGTCGCTGTGGTCGAGGGAGGGGGGGCCGCCGCTGACC
>CAZOTG010000044.1:0-11117 GCA_964582585.1 uncultured Chromatiaceae bacterium
TCCGTGCTCTCGAAACAACGCACCACATGGGCGATGGACTGGGTCTCGCGGATATGGGCGAGAAACTTGTTGCCCAAACCCTCCCCTTTCGAGGCCCCCGCCACCAGCCCGGCGATGTCCACGAATTCCATGGTGGTGGGCAGGATCCGCTGCGGTTTGACGATCCCGGCCAAGACCTCGAGGCGCGGATCGGGCATGGGCACGATGCCCACGTTGGGCTCGATGGTACAGAACGGATAATTGGCCGCCTCGATGCCTGCGCGCGTCAGGGCATTAAAGAGGGTGGACTTCCCCACGTTGGGGAGGCCGACGATGCCGCATTTAAAGCCCATATAAAATCAGAGAAAAGAGCAAAGTGAAAAGAGAAAAGTAAAAGATTGGTTCTGCCGTGGAACCAAATCCTCACCACCTACGATCATCCAGCTTCTGTCACTTTTCACTTTTCACTTTCCTCTTTGCTCTGCTCTTAACTCTTTACTCTTTCATCTGCTTCATCGTATGAAGCTCATGCATCGCCCGTTCAAAGTCACCGCTGAGCAATTCCGGCACTACCGCCAAGGCCGCGGCGATGGCGTCTTCGATCGCCCGGCGGTCTTCCTGGGACGGTTTGCTCAGCACATAATCCGTCACCAGATCCCGGTGGCCGGGATGGCCGATGCCGATGCGCAGCCGTACAAAATCGCCACCCAGGCTCTCCATGATGCTGCGCAGGCCGTTGTGACCGCCGTGGCCGCCCCCCTGTTTGAGCCGCGCGGTACCGGGCGGCAGGTCCAACTCGTCGTGGACCACCAGGATCTGCTCCACCGGGATCTTGTAGAAACCCGCCAGCGCCGCCACCGCCTGACCACTGCGGTTCATATAGGTGTCGGGCTTAATGATCGAGCACACCTGCCCCGACAAGGCCACATCACAGATATCGCCATGAAAGCGGGTGGACGATTTGAACTGGCAGCCTTGGGCCTGGGCCAGGGCATCGGCGAACCAGAAACCGGCGTTGTGACGGGTCGCTTGATAGCGGGCGCCGGGATTACCCAGCCCCGCAATCAAGCGTATACCTGAACCTGATGCTGCGGACCCTGCCACATCCACAAATGGGCGCGGCGGACTGCCTTAGCCGGCAGCCGGACCACCGCCCCCTTGTTCCGGCTGAGCAGTGGCTTCGGCCTCGGCGGCGGGCGCTGCTTCCGCTTCCTCGATCTCAACCGCCGCCCGCGGCAGCACGATTGCCACCACCGGCAGATCATGTTCCGACTCCGCCACCAAGCCCGGGATTTCAACACCGGCGGGAAGTTTGAGTTCGGAGAGGTGGATGGACTCGCCGACGTTGAGCCCGGACACATCCACTTCGATGTATTCCGGCAGGTCTTTGGCCAGACAGGTCACGTCCACGTGCTTCATGAGGTGGTTGACGATGCCGCTGCGCAGCTTCACGCCCGGCGCGACGTCTTCACCCATGAAGTGCAGCGGTACATGCACGCGGATCTTGTCGGTCTCGGTGACCCGCTGCAGGTCGAGATGCATGACGATGGGCTTGTAGGGATGGCGCTGCAGATCCTTGAGCACCGCCTTTTCCGGCTTGCCGTCGAGGTTGATGGTCAAGATGTGGGAATAAAAGGCCTCGCTTTCCAGGCTCTTCACCACGTCCTTGTGCGGGAAGGTCACCGCCGCGGGCGCTTGCTTGCCACCGTACAAAATAGCGGGCACTTTACCGGCGTGACGTAGGCGGCGGCTCGCACCCTTCCCCATATCCGTCCGCGGTTCCGCGTTCAATTGAAAGTTAACAGCCATGATCGTTCTCCAAAAAATGCCGCCCACCGGCGGCTTGCCAATACCGCCCCCGGCGGGGACGGCCTCATGGGACGACGGCGCGCGACCACGCCGCCACCCCAAATTCTTTTAACTCGACAAACCCCCTACCTTGCCACAGGGGCAAAGTGATGGGGGATTCTTTTCCCGTGCCCGATTGAAACAGTCTAATCCATAAACAAGGTACTAACCGACTCCTCAACGCTGATGCGACGCATGGTTTCGGACAGCACACCCGCAATACTCAACTGGCGGATACGGGGACAAGCCTTGGCGTCCGCCCACAGGGGGATGGTATCGGTCACCACCAGCTCATCCAGTACCGAGTTTTCGATATTCTTTACCGCCGCGCCCGACAACACCGGGTGTGTACAATAGGCCACCACCTTGGCCGCGCCACGTTCTTTCAAGGCCCGCGCCGCCTCGCATAAGGTCCCGGCGGTATCCACCAGATCGTCGATCAACACGCAGGTGCGGTCCTCCACCTCGCCGATGATATGCATCACCTTGGCCTCGTTGGGCCGGGGACGGCGCTTATCGATGATGGCCAGGTCCGCATCGCCCAGTCGCTTGGCCAGGGCCCGCGCCCGCACTACACCGCCCACATCCGGCGACACCACGATCTGGTCGGAATACTTCTGCCGCCAGATGTCACCCAGCAGGATCGGCGAGGCATAGACATTGTCCACCGGGATATCGAAAAATCCCTGGATCTGGTCGGCGTGCAAGTCTACCGTCAACACCCGGTCGGCGCCCACACCGCTGATCATGTTGGCCACCACCTTGGCCGAGATGGCGACCCGCGCCGAACGGGGCCGCCGGTCCTGGCGCGAATAACCCAAATACGGGATCACCGTGGTCACCCTGCCCGCCGAGGAGCGGCGCACCGCGTCCACCATCACCATCAATTCCATCAAATTGTCGTTGGTGGGGTGGCAGGTAGGCTGGACGATAAATACGTCCTTGCCGCGGACGTTCTCCATCAACTCCACCATGATCTCGCCGTCGCTGAAGCGGCCCACAATGGCCTTGCCCAGCGGCAGATTCAGATAATTAACAATATCCTCCGCCAGTTGCCGATTCGCGTTACCGGTGAAAACTAGCATCGAGTTATACGACACGCGACCCCCTTTATTCTCCGTCACGCGCTGGTCGCGCGACTGGCGTTTACTCGATCACAGCAAACCAACGGCATATGGCTGGGGTGCCAGGATTCGAACCTGGGAATGCTGGAATCAAAATCCAGTGCCTTACCGCTTGGCGACACCCCAAAACAGTAGCGAGTAACGGGTAACGATTGGCGAGAACAGACCCGGGTTCCAACCACTCGCTACTCGCTACTCGCCACTCGCAACTGATAACGGCGACACATTCAATCCCTTGGCGACGAAGGCCCGCCACGCGGCGGGTACCGCCGCCAGTACGCGCCGCGCCTCCGCCTCCTCGGTGAAGGCCGCGAACACCGCGGCACCCGTGCCGCTCATCCTGGCCGGGGCATACCCACCCAGCCAAGCCAGTGTCTGTGCTACTTCCGGATAGCGCCGGCATACCACCGCCTCGCACAGGTTACTGCCTGATCCGGAAAGAAAGGCCGCTATTTTGAGGTGCGGGGCGTTACGTGTCAATTCGGGGGCGGCAAATATCTCGGCGGTGGAGACATGGCAGGGCGGCACCACCACCAGGTACCAGGGCTCGGGAAGCGTCAGGGGGGTGAGACGCTCGCCCACCCCCTCCGCCCAGGCCGCCCGGCCGTGGACGAACACCGGCACGTCCGCCCCCAGTTGCAGGCCCAACTCCGCCAGGCGCTGCCGCGGCAGGTTGAGGCCCCACAGCCGATTCAAGGCTACCAGGGTGGTGGCGGCATCGGAGCTGCCACCCCCCAGACCGGCACCCAGGGGCAGGCGTTTGTCCACGGCGATATCGACCCCCTGGCGTACACCGCCGGTCTCCTTGAGCAGGGCGGCCGCCCGCACCGTCAAATCCTGATGTTCGGCGATGCCGGCCAGGGGGCTGGCGCGGCGGATCACGCCGTCATCGCGCAGGGTAAACCGCAACTGGTCGCTGTAATCCAAGAACTGAAACGCTGTCTGCAGGAGATGATAGCCGTCGGGACGACGTCCCACGATATGCAAAAACAGATTGATCTTGGCCGGTGCCGGCCAGGCCGGGGTAGTCATACAGCGTATCTTGCGATCAGGTCCACTGGTCGATCACCAGACGTACCTTCAAGCGGTCGTTGTCCAGAAAGATCTTGGTGGGCAGGGCCATGCCAAGAAAGTCGCCATAGCGACGGTAGGAAATATGCCATCCCGATTGTTGCAACCATTGCAGGCGTCCCTCCCCATCCAGGCCATGGGTCTCGGCCTTATCCGGCACCGGCAAGCCTCTCACCCAATAGTACAGGCCCTTGATGGGCATCCCCCAACCCAGTTGCTGTGCCAGCAGTCGCTCAGGATCGGGCGCTTCAACACTGCGGCCGTCCGCAAGCAACAGGGTCACACCTTGAGAGTTCCCTTGCAACTCGGCAGACGCCTGACCCAAGGGATCGCTCAACACGATATGGTAGAGCTGATCCTCCTGCTGCCACCGAAAGGAAATGTGCCAGCCTTCACGCTCGGTCTGAACGCCGAGTCGCCCGGAAATGTTCCAGGACTGCAGTTGCGCCAGCACGGGCTGCCGCGCCGACCACAGCCCCTGTAACTCCGACGCACTGTGCTTAACGGCTGGAACGGTGCTACACGCGGCCAGCAACATCGCACCGCCCATCAGGCTCATAAACCTTAATGCGCGGCGGGCTTTCTCAGTCAACACGAGCACATCCGATATAGCGATCGAGAATCGTCTCCCCCATTGATGGGGAACCAGGGTTGTCGATTTTACGTTACTTATGATCCAGGCGATTCATCACATCGAGCAACAGCTTGTTGCCCGGCGCCACCTTCAAGGCCTTGTCCCATACCGCCCGGGCGCCGTCCTTATCACCCATCACCCACAGCACCTCGGTGAGGTGGGCGGCGATTTCCGAATCGGAACTCAGATCCAGGGCACGGCGCAGATAGGTGACCGCCTCCTGATAATGGCCGAGTCGGTAATTGACCCAACCCATGCTATCGAGTACGAAGTAACTGTCGGGACGCAATTCCAGGGCCCGTTTTATATATTCAAGCGCCTCGTCATAGCGGGTAGTACGGTCTGCCAGGCTGTAACCCAGGGCATTCAAGGCGTCCACATTGTCCGGATCCCGGCTGATGATTTTCTTGAGGTCCCTCTCCATCGCCGCGAGTTGGCCGAGCTTGTCTTCCGCCATGGCCCGCGCATATAAGAGATCATTATTGCCCGGCAATTCCCCCAGGCCGGCGGTAAACACCTCGATGGCCTCTTCGAGGCGTCCGGCATTGCGCAGAATCTGGCCGTCCGCCAGGTATATGCGCATGACCTGACCGGGACCCCGCGGAGTAATGGCGCTCAACTGACCGCGCGCCTGATCCACGTCGCCCTTCTTGGCCAATAAAAAAGCGATGCGGATCTGGGATTCCAGATACTGCTCGCCATGATCCACCTTGGAATACCACTTGATGGCCTTGTCCGGGTCCTTGCGGAAGTCCTCGGCAATGCGTCCCAAGTAATAGCTGCTCTCCGATTCATAACCGCGGTTGAGATGATTCAAGCGCAGGAAATACTTCTCTCCTTCATTTACGCGGTTCAACTCGATGGCCACGACCCCCAAGGCCAGCAGGATATCGGGTTGATCAGGTTTCTGTTTATTGACCAGTTTGAATTGTGCATAGGCCTTCTTCATCTGCTCGGTATCCACCAGAAGGCGCGCGTAGGTGGTACGCAAGGCGATTTCCCCCGGGTGCTTCTTGACAGCCTTCTCCATGATACCGAGCGCCTCGGTGCTTTTACCTCGCATGGTGAGAATGCGCGCTTCCTGTATCTGGGCGTCCACGCGATCGGGCTGCAGCTCCACCACCCGCTTGATGGCCTTCTCCGCCTGATCCAGAACGCCGGCACGCACTGCCAAATGACTCATGGCGAACAAGGCATTGGGGTCGTCAGGCCGGGAATTCACCAAGCGCTGCATCACCTCCAGGGCCGCCTGCTTATCCTGTTGCCGCCCCAACAGCCCGGCAATCAACATGAAGGCGTTGCTGTCGTTCTCGCCATTGATCTTCAGCAGCGTCTCGAGTTGCTGCTGCGCTTCATCATAATCGCCGTTGCGGATATAGAACGCCGTCACGACCTCGCGCGCCTCGATATTGTCGGGCTCCAGTTCGACCCACAGCTTGGCCGCCTCCAAGGCATGCTGGTTGTCATGGGCATAGACGGAGATCTTCGCCGCCCGCTCCAATAAGCGGGGGTCACGCAACGTCTTGCCCAACTCCAGGTAATTTTTGATGGCGAGATCGTATTGGCCGCGCTGGATGGCGACCTCCGCCACCAGGATCTTGTACATCACCTCGGGGTCCATGGGGGGCGCCGCCTTGGCAGGCTTCCCCGGTGCGGCGGGAGCCGCCTCCGGGGTCTCCGCCATCGGCGGGGACCCTGCCGTAGCTGGGGCCTTCGCCTCCTCCGCTACCGGCCTTGTCGCACAGCCCGCCAAACCCACCGCCACCATCAGGATACCGGCCCTCACTAGGGAACCATTCATATATATATACTCCGCTCAGCCATTTGCTTAAGGTACAAACCCCTAATATTAGTGGCAAGTTTTTTCTATAAGTTTCTGCCAGCCACCCAAACCCTCATTGGCACTTGCCACTGCGCCGATAATTACCTCACAATTAGGCAGTTTCTATGTCGGCTAGGTGTGCGATGCCTCTTTTAGCGTTCGGGATAAACCATAAAACCGCCCCGGTGGACATTCGGGAACGGGTGGCGTTCAATCCCCAGGACCTCAACCGTGCCCTCAAGGAGCTGGCGTCCCTGCCCCATATTCATGAGGCGGCGATCCTATCCACCTGTAATCGCACGGAAATTGTCTGCAATCTGGAAGAAGCCGACACCGCCGCGGTGGTGGATTGGTTCCAACACTACCACAAGCTCACCCCGGAAGAAGTAGAGCCCTACGTCTATGTCCACCCCCAACAGTTCGCCGTGCGCCATATGCTGCGGGTGGCGGCGGGGCTGGATTCCCTGATCCTGGGCGAGCCGCAGATTCTCGGCCAGATGAAAGAGGCCTACTTGACCGCGGTACAGGCCGGCACGGTGGGTACCCTGCTGGGCAGACTGTTCCAGCATACCTTCGCCGTGGCCAAGCAAGTGCGCACCGATACCGCCATCGGTTCCAGTCCGGTGTCGGTGGCCTTCGCCACGGTCAGTCTTGCCAAGCAACTCTTTACCGATCTCTCGCAACACACGGTGCTGTTGATCGGCGCCGGCGAGACCATCGAACTGACGGCGCGTCATCTTCACGAACATCATATCGGCCGCATGATCATCGCCAATCGTACCATGGAAAAGGCCCACGCCCTCGCCAGCGAGTTCGGTGGTTATGCCATCTCCCTCGGCGATATCCCCGCCCATCTGGCGGAGGCCGATTTGGTGATCTCCTCCACCGCCAGCCAGTTGCCCATTCTGGGCAAGGGCGCCATAGAGCGCGCCATCCGGGCACGCAAGCACCGGCCCATGCTGATGATCGACATCGCCGTCCCCCGCGATATCGAACCCGAGGCCGGCGAGCTGGACGATGTATATCTTTATACCGTCGACGACCTGCAGGACATCATCCAGGAAGGATTGCGCTCGCGGCAGGAAGCGGCCGAGCAGGCCGAGGAGATCATCGACAATCAGGTGCACCGGTTCATGGGCTGGCTGCGTTCGCTGGATGCGGTGGCCACCATCCGCGCCTACCGCGAACAGGCCGAACAGCTACGCAATCAAGAGGTGGAAAAGGCCAAACGCTTGCTGGCGCGCGGCGTCCCGGCCGACGAGGTGCTGGCGCAGATGGCCCGCACCCTCACCAATAAATTGATCCACTGCCCCAGCTCCCACTTGCGTCAGGCCGGCTTTGAAGGCCGCTCCGAAGTCCTCGCCATCGCCCGCGAGTTGTTCGATCTCAAAGACCCCCATTCGTAACCATCGTGAAGGCCTCGCTGCGCAGCAAACTGGAGACTCTCTCCGAACGGCTGCAGGAGATCAACGCGCTCCTGTCGGATTCGGAGGTGATCGGCGATCAGAAACAGTTCCGGGCGCTGTCCATCGAACACGCCCAACTCGGCCCGGTGGTGGCCTGTTTCCAGCGCTACCGCGCCACCCTTGACGACCTCGCGTCGGCGCGCGATATGTTGCAGGATCCGGATCCCGCCGTACAGCAAATGGCCCAGGACGAACTCGACGACGCCAACCAACGCAAAGAGGCTCTGGAGCTGGAACTCAACAAATTGCTGCTGCCCAAGGATCCCCTGGACAATCGCAATATCTTCCTGGAAATCCGCGCCGGCACCGGCGGCGACGAGGCGGCGATCTTCGCCGGCGACCTGTTCCGCATGTACTCCCGTTACGCCGAACAACAGGGCTGGCACGCGGAAATCCTCAGTGAAAGCCCGGGCGAGCACGGCGGCTATAAAGAGATCATCGTGCGCCTCATTGGTCAGGGCGTGTACTCCCGGCTCAAATTCGAATCGGGGACTCACCGCGTACAACGCGTCCCCGAGACCGAGGCCCAGGGGCGCATCCACACCTCCGCCGCCACCGTCGCGGTCTTGCCGGAGATGGAAGAAGTAGACCAGATCGACATCAATCCCGCCGACCTCAAGGTGGACACCTACCGCGCCTCCGGCGCCGGCGGACAGCATGTCAACAAGACCGACTCGGCGATCCGCATCACCCACCTGCCCAGCGGCATCGTGGTGGAATGCCAGGACGAGCGCTCGCAGCATAAGAACCGTGCCCGCGCCATGTCCTTATTGCAGGCCAAGTTGCTGGCCGAAGAACGGGATAAGCAGGCCGCCCAGCAGAGCGAGGCCCGCCGCCTGCAAGTGGGCAGCGGCGATCGCTCGGAACGCATCCGCACCTACAATTATCCCCAGGGACGGGTGACGGACCACCGCATCAATCTCACCCTCTACAGACTGGAGTCGGTGTTACAGGGCAACCTGGATGAACTCATCGACCCTCTCATCAACGAGCACCAGACCAAGATGCTGGCGGCGTTGGGGGAGTAAGAAAGTTTCGAGTTTCGGGTTTAAAGTTTCGAGTTATAGGATTAGAGCTTGGTAGTTTCATGTCGGGATCGTTATCCATTGAAGAGGCCTTGAAGCAGGCCCGGGAAAGGCTTGCCAAGAGTGATGCGGCGGCCTTGGAGGCGGAGGTGTTGCTCGCCCATGTCCTGGGCACGGCGCGCAGCCATCTTCGCGCCTGGCCGAAGCAGGCATTGCAGGCGGTGCAGAAGGAGGCATTTTTCGATTTAATCGCGCGACGCGCGGCGGGCGAGCCCGTCGCCTATCTCACCGGCCGCCGGGAATTCTGGTCGCTGGAACTGCTGGTCAACTCCTACACCCTGGTTCCCCGCCCGGAAACGGAACTACTGGTAGAAGCCGCGCTGGCGCGCATTCCTCTCCATGGCAAGACGCGGGTCGTGGACCTGGGCACCGGCAGCGGCGCCATCGCCCTGGCCGTCGCCCACGAACGACCCCACTGCCGCATCGTCGCCACGGATATTTGCCCCCATGCGCTGAACACCGCGCGTAACAACGCCGAACGGCTTCGGCTGCCCAACGTGGAATTTCGCGAAGGGGAATGGTTCGTTCCCCTGCATGATGAGCGCTTCGACATCATTGTCTCCAATCCGCCCTATATCGCGGAAGGCGACCCGCACCTTGTGCAGGACGACCTGCCGGCTGAACCACGCCACGCCCTGGTGGCAGGTCCCAATGGCCTGGAAATGATCACCGCCATCGTTGCGGCGGCACCCGATCATTTACGGGAGGAAGGCTGGCTGCTCATGGAACATGGTTACGATCAGGCCAAAGCCACCGTGGCCCTATTACGAGCGGCGGGTTATCGCAACACCCAGACCTGGCGCGACGCGGCCGGCGTCGAACGTGCCAGCGGAGGACAGCGGACATGACGTCTACGGTATCTTTGCCCCGCAGCCTCATAAATCAGCTGCTGCACCACGCCCAGCGGTCCGGTTCCGACGAGGCATGCGGCCTGATCGGCGCCAAAGGCGGCGTTCCCGCTCGCTGTTATCCCATTGCCAATGTTGCCGCCGCGCCGCAACGTTTGTTCGCCATGGACCCCACACAGCAAATCGCCGCCATGCGCGCCATGCGCGAAGGCGGTGAGGAATTGTTCGCCATCTACCACTCCCATCCCGACAGCCCTCCGCTGCCCTCCGCCACGGACCTAGCGCAGGCCAACTATCCCGATGTGCTGTATCTGATCATTTCCCTGCAAACCCGGGGCGTTCTGGAGTTGCGGGGGTTTCGCCTGCAAGGCCGCGCCATCATGGAAATACCGCTGGAGATCGCCGACTAGCGGCCTGCCCGAACCCTATTTGGCGGTGACGCCTATGCACTTATATACCGTATAGCTGCGCCTGCCCTCTTTCACCGCGTCGATGGGCACCACGGTATCACCCCCCATATCGGCGGCGGCATTGCGCGCCAGCATGGCCAATTCCTTTTCGATCTGCTCCTCATTGCGATTGATGCCGGCCACCTTGGCCATAGACGAGACGATGGTCTTTCCCAGCTCCTGACAGGTCGCCACCTCATCGGCGTCCAAAACCCGAACCTTCTCGCCACCGGGCGTCAAAGTGACCCACGAACAGGCGCTCACGCTCAAACACAATGCTATGATCAATAAGGCTCTCATCCTCCAACCTCCGCAATAAGCTTGCCTCCGTCTCATGTAGCGCACTAACATGTTTCACCGAAGCCGGGCATCCATGAACCTTTCACCGTGCACTGCCTCTAACATAGACTAGCAGAATTACCCTGGGGCATCCCGATAATGTGCTTGTTTTACCTTGATAATTTTATATTCTCAAAATTAGCGTACGATTCACCCCCTACGCCGGCCATGATGGCCGGGACATCGAAGGAAATACTATGCGAACAATTGCCGTTACCATAATGACCTTGTCTGCCGTCATCCTCCTGGGGTGCAGCCAAAAAACCGAGGCGCTCGCCCACAAGAGCCTGATGGCGCATCCGCTGCTGCACCAGCAAACCACAGCCACCCCTAAGCAGGATAACGATTCTGCGGCCAAGCCGGCACAAACTGCAACAACGCACTAACTCATTCCGTATTTATAAAACCAGTGTATCCCTCACTGCCATTGTTTGAACAACAATAACCAGCTC
>CAZOTG010000045.1:0-11085 GCA_964582585.1 uncultured Chromatiaceae bacterium
GCCGCGCCGGCTCGTCCGCCTCCCGCCGCCACATTCTGGTGGCGAATCACCGTGGGCCGCTCCAACTGACCGTAATCCACCTCTCCGGTGTTTTTATAAGCCAATTTCACGGGTTGCTCGGATACCTCCACATCGCCGCGTCCCAGCCCGGTAGCGACCACGGTCACCCTGATTTCATCGCTCATCTCAGGGTCGATGACCGTACCGACCACCACCGTAGCATTTTCCGAGGCAAATTCCTTGACGGTATTCCCAACTTCTTCAAACTCCCCGATACCCATGTCTAGGCCCGCCGTGACGTTGACCAGGATGCCCCGGGCGCCGGCCAGATTGACATCTTCCAGCAAGGGGCTGTTCACCGCCGCCTCGGCGGCCTGACGGGCGCGATCCTCGCCCGTGGCCCGGCCGGAGCCCATCATGGCCATGCCCATCTCGCTCATCACCGTACGCACGTCGGCGAAGTCCACGTTGATCAGCCCGGGCCGGGTGATCAGTTCCGCGATCCCTTGGACCGCCCCCTGCAGCACATTGTTGGCGGCACGGAAGGCATCCAGCAGCGATACGCTCTTCCCCAACACCGACAACAGCTTCTCGTTGGGGATGGTGATCAAGGAATCCACGTACTGTGACAGCTCCCTGATGCCGTGATCCGCCACTGCGATGCGCTTCCTGCCCTCGAAGGGGAAGGGTTTGGTCACCACAGCAACGGTCAGAATGCCCAATTCTTTAGCCGCCTGGGCCACGATGGGCGCCCCGCCCGTGCCGGTACCGCCACCCATGCCCGCGGTGATGAACAGCATATCGGCGCCTTCGATCACCTCGATGATACGATCGCGATCCTCCATCGCCGCCTGGCGGCCCACGTCGGGATTGGCTCCCGCGCCCAGCCCCTTGGTGATGCTGGCGCCCAACTGCAGGGCGGTACGGGTCGAGCAGTTACGCAGGGCCTGCGCATCGGTATTGGCGCAGACGAACTCCACTCCTTCGATACTCCCTTTCACCATATGTTCAACGGCGTTGCCTCCGCCGCCGCCCACGCCGATGACCTTGATAATCGCATTTTGTGGACAAGTATCCATCAATTCAAACATTTCCAACCTCCTTTGCTGCTATCCGTTAATCAACTAAGTCGATCCCTGATACGATCGAAGTAAACGCACTTTGCTAAAAATTTCCTTTAAACCATCCCTTCATCCTCTCCCATACCGACATCCCTTCCCCGCCGACCCTGATACCTGCTTTTTGACGGTCGCGGTGTTTTTGGCCGAACAGCAACAAGCCCACGCCCGTGGCATAAATGGGATTGCGCACCACATCCACCAAGCCGGTGACATGCTGGGGTACTCCCAGCCGAACCGGCGCATGAAAGATCTCCTCCGCCAACTCGATGACCCCTTCCATCTTGGAACTGCCGCCGGTCATCACGATCCCCGCCGCGATCAGGTCCTCGAAACCGCTGCGGCGCAATTCCGCCTGCACCAGATTGAGCAACTCTTCGTAACGCGGCTCCACCACCTCCGCCAGGGTCTGGCGCGCCAGACGCCGCGGCGGCCGCTCGCCCACGCTGGGCACCTCGATGGTCTCGTCCGCCATGGCCAGCTGGGTCAGGGCGCAGGCGTACTTGATCTTGATCTCCTCGGCGTGCTGGGTCGGGGTGCGCAAGGCCACTGCGATGTCGTTGGTCACCTGATCGCCGGCGATGGGAATCACCGCGGTGTGACGGATTGAACCGTCGGTGAACACGGCGATATCGGTGGTGCCGCCGCCGATGTCCACCAGACACACCCCCAGATCCTTTTCGTCGTCGGTGAGCACGGAATGGCTGGAGGCCAATTGCTCCAGGATGATGTCATCCACCTCCAGGCCGCAGCGCTTCACGCACTTGACGATGTTCTGCGCGGCGCTCACCGCTCCGGTCACCAGATGGACCTTGGCCTCCAGGCGCACCCCGGACATCCCCACCGGCTCGCGGATGCCCTCCTGGTTGTCGATCACGAATTCCTGAGGCAGGACGTGGAGAATCTTCTGGTCCGCCGGGATCGCTACGGCACGGGCGGCGTCGATCACCCGATCCACGTCGCCCTGGGCCACCTCGCGATCACGGATGGCGACGATGCCGTGGGAGTTGAGACTGCGGATATGACTGCCGGCGATCCCGGCGTATACCGAGTGGATCTGACAACCGGCCATCAACTCCGCCTCTTCCACGGCGCGCTGAATGGACTGCACCGTGGATTCGATGTTGACCACCACCCCCTTCTTCAAACCCCGCGAACGGTGGGAACCAAGGCCCACGATATTGATGGCGCCGTCCATCTTCACTTCGCCGACGATGGCCACCACCTTGGAGGTGCCGATGTCCAAACCGACGATCAAATCCTTTTCACCTTTCTTCGACATCTTGTTAGTCTCTCCCGCCTCTGAAGCTTAGGTTGCTACTTCGGTTTTTCAGCCTGCTTCCAGCGCACCGCAAACCCGTTGCTGTAACGCAAATCCACCCGCTCCACCTGCGCCGCCCGATCCTGCAAGGCACGACGATAAAAGCGTACGAACTTCAGTAAGCGCCCGTAACCGTCGCCCCGTCCCAATACCAGCTGCATGCCATTGTCCAATTCCAGGCTCCAGGCACGTCGCTCATCCAAGTTCACGCGGACGATGTGCAGATCGAGCGGCGCAAGCATGGCGCTCATATCCTTAAAGGCCTTCACCACGGCCTTACCCGAGCCTTGCGGCCCGCGCAGCGCAGGCAAGCCCGCCGGGTAGCTGGTACGGGGCGGCTCAAAGATCTCTCCCGCCTCGTTTACCATGGCATCCTCACCCCAGCGCGCCACCGCTTCCTGCTCTGTGACGGTGACATGGATGGCCTCCGGCCACGCCCGCCGCACCTCCGCGTGCCGCACCCAGGGCAGCGCCTCCACCGCCCGCTGCAGGCGGCGCACGTCCACGGTGAAAAAGTTACCTATCAGATAAGGGGCCGCTGCATCGCGCACCCGCTGAGCATCCACATGACTGAATGGGCCCTGCACCTCTACCTGCTTGATAGGCAGCAGCTGGGGATCGGTGAGCGTCGCCCATAGCCACCCCAACACCCCCGCCAGCACCAGACCCGAGGCCATGATCAAGGCACCGCGTAGCGCCGCGGTCACACCCTCCCAATGACGCGTTACCGGCGCCACCGGTTTGCGGCGCAGCGTGGCGCGCGAGGCGGTCTTGCGCGCGGAACGCCGCCACAGGGGGCTCAAGGACATCATGTCTCTCACCGCAACGCTCATGACTCGAGGCTCGTCTCCAATATCCGCCACACCAATTCATCAAACTCGATGCCCGCGGCGCGGGCACCCATGGGTACCAGGCTGTGGCCGGTCATGCCCGGCACGGTGTTGATCTCCAGAAAATAGGGTGCGCCCTCGGGGGTGACCATCAGATCGACGCGCGCCCAGCCGCAACAATCGGTGACGTCGAAGGCGCGCAGGATCAATTCATGCAGCCCCTGTTCCTGGGCGGGCGGCAAACCGGGACAGGAATAGCGCGTGTCGTCGCGGAAATACTTGGCCTGATAATCGTAGAATTCACAGGGCGTCTCGACGCGCACCGAAGGCAACACCTGCCGGCCGAGGATGGGGAACTGCACCTCCACGCCGGCGATGAATTCTTCGACCAGCACCAGATCGTCATAGCGACGCGCGTCTTGGTATGCGGCCTGCAATTCCGTGGCGCTCTTCACCTTGGTGATACCGATGCTGGAGCCCTCGCGCGACGGTTTGACGAACAACGGCAACCCCAATTGCTGGACAATGGCCGCGGGATCGCTGCGCTCCTCCATCACCGCATAACGCGCGCCGGGGATTCCCGCCGCCTGCCACAACAGCTTGGTGCGCCATTTGTCCATGGTGAGCGCCGAGGCCATCACGCCGCTGCCGGTATAAGGAATGCCCAGCATCTCCAGCACCGCCTGGATGACACCGTCCTCACCGCCGCGCCCGTGCAATGCGACGAAGGCGCGATCGAAACCGCCCGCCGCCAATTGCTGCACCACGGTCTTGCGGTCGGCGTCCACGGCATGGGCGTCAACACCGCGCTGCTCCAAGGCCCGAAGCACTGCCTGGCCGCTCATCAGCGATATCTCGCGCTCCGCCGACCAGCCGCCCATCAATATCGCGACGCGGCCGAACTCGCGCGGATCACGCACTTTCGGTTGCGGGTTTAGAGTTTCGGGTTTCGAGTTGGCCGAAGTCACGGCTTCTCTCCTTCTTTCAACTCGAAACCCAAAACTCGAGACTCGAAACTTTTCTCGCCGACTATGACTACTTCAGGGATTAAGCGCACACCCTGCATCCGTTCTACCGTCTCGGCGATATGAACTATCAGTGTTTCGATGTCGGCGGCCGTGGCCGCGCCGTTGTTGATGATGAAATTGGCATGCTTGGTGGAAACGCAGGCGCCGCCGCGGCACACGCCTTTCAAACCGCAGGCCTCGATCAAGCGCGCAGCGTGATCGCCGGGCGGATTGCGAAACACCGAACCGCAGCTGGGCAGGCCGATGGGCTGGGTACTATTGCGCCGCTCCAGCAATTCCTTGACCCGCGCCAGACCCGCGGCGCCGTCGCCCGCCTGCAGTTGCAGCTCCGCGGCAACGAACCATTCCCCCGCCGGCCCTTGCACCTGGCGATACGCGATTTGAAAATCCGCAGGGACGCGCCAACGGCGCACGCCATGTCGGTCCAGGGTCTCGACCCGCTTCACCAAGGGCCAGGTCTCGCCGCCGAAGGCGCCGGCATTCATGGCCAGGGCACCGCCCAGGGTGCCGGGGATGCCGGCGAAAAATTCACCGCCCACCAGATTCAAGCCAGCGCAGAAGCGCGCCACTTTATTACAGGCTACGCCGGCACCGGCCCGTACTGTCCGTTCATCTATTTTCGTCAGATCCATCAAGGCACCGGCGGTAGCGATCACCGTCCCCGGGACACCGCCGTCGCGCACCAGGAGATTGCTGCCCAGTCCCAGCCACAACAGTGGCTCGTCGGCAGGGAGCTGCTGCAGGAAGGTCGCCAGGTCATCCAGGTCCGCCGGCTCGTAAAAACAACGCGCGGGGCCGCCCACCCGCCATGAGGTATGGCGGGCCATGGGCTCGTCGTGCCGGAGCGTGCCGCGCAACGCGCTGCGATCCCTGGCCGCCATCATGACGCCCCCTCTCGCAGTTGCTCCGGCAGCTTGGCGGCGGCGGCGCCGATGTCGCCGGCGCCCAGGGTGAGTAATACGTCGCCGTCCTGCAGCACGCCGCGCAACACCTCGGGCAACTCCCCCAAGTCGTCCACGAACACCGGGTCCACCTGACCTCGGGCGCGAATAGCGTGGCTGAGCGCCCGGCCGTCGGCGGCGGGGATGGGGGCCTCGCCGGCCGGATACACCTCCAGCAATACCAGCCTATCCACCTCGGACAGCACCTTGACGAAGTCTTCGAATAGATCGCGGGTACGGCTGTAACGGTGGGGTTGGAACGCCACCACCAGGCGCTGTCGCGGCCAGCCGGCGCGAATGGCATCCACCGTGGCGGCGATCTCCCGGGGATGATGACCGTAGTCGTCGATCATCAGCACGGTCCCCGCCGCTGTGTCGATCTCACCATAGAGCTGGAAGCGCCGCCCAATGCCTTGAAAACCGGTCAACGCCCGCTGGATGGCCGTGTCGTCCACGTCCAGTTCCTGGGCCACGGCGATGGCGGCCAGGGCATTGAGCACATTGTGCCGGCCGGCCAGGTTGAGACTGACTTCCAAGGTCGGGCCATTGCGTCGCGCTACCGTGAAGTGGGTGACGGCCCGGCTCTGGCGGATGTCGCGGGCACAGACATCCGCCTTCGGCGACAGGCCATAGGTCAGGGCCGGACGCGGTATAAAGGGCAACAACTCGGCGACCACGGGATCGTCCAGACACATCACCGCCAGCCCGTAAAAGGGCAGTTGATGGAGGAACTCCACGAAGGTCCGGCGCAGGCGGCCGAAGTCGCCGCCGTAGGTGCTCATGTGATCGGCGTCGATGTTGGTGACTACCGCGATCATGGGCGCCAGATGCAGGAAGGAGGCGTCGCTCTCGTCGGCCTCCGCCACCAGATAATCTCCCGCGCCCAGGCGCGCGTTGCCGCCGATGCTGTTGAGGCGCCCGCCGATGACGAAGGTGGGATCCAGCCCACCCTCTGCCAGCAGGCTGGCGAGAAGACTGGTGGTGGTGGTCTTGCCATGGGTGCCCGCCACCGCAATGCCGTAACGGAAACGCATCAACTCGGCGAGCATCTCGGCGCGCCGCACCACCGGGATGCGGAGGCGCTGCGCCGCCGCCACCTCGGGGTTGCTGGGATCGATGGCGCTGGATACCACTACCACGTCGCTGTCTTCCACCCAGCGGGCATCGTGCCCGAGATGTATGGTGATCCCCATGGCGGTGAGACGACGGGTCAGGGTGTTCTCCTTGAGATCAGACCCCGATACGTGATAACCCAGATTTTGCAGGACCTCGGCGATGCCGCCCATGCCCACGCCACCGATACCCACGAAGTGAATGTTCGAGATGCGGCGCATGCGCTCCCGGATCGGCGTCTTCAGGTCGCGCAAGGGTTGCTCAGCCATGGGCCACCTCCCAACACTGGGCCGCTACCTGTTCCGCCGCCTGGGGTTGCGCCAAGCGCCGTGCCGCCTGGGCCATGACAAGCAAGCGCGCACGAGTAAACCCAAATCTCTTTTCCAAATCCCCCTCTCCCCTTGGGAGAGGGATGGGGTGAGGGCTGCTCGCCGTCCCGCCGCACAAGGAAAGAAGCAGCCCTGCCAATTTTTCCCGGGTGAGTTCCCGTTGCTGCACCACCAGCGCGGCACCGGCATCGGCCAGATAGGCGGCGTTGCGGGTCTGGTGGTCGTCCACCGCATGGGGATAGGGCACCAGCACCGCGCCCACGCCCGCCGCCGCCAGTTCCGCCACGGTCAAGGCCCCGGCGCGGCACACCACCAGGTCCGCCCAACCGTAGGCCTCGGCCATGTCGTCGATGAAGGGCTCCACCCGCGCCGCCACCCCGGCGTCACGATAGCGGTCCCGCGCCTCGTCGATATGGCGGCTACCGGCCTGGTGCCAGATCTCGGGACGAGACGGCAATTGCGTGATGGCTGCCGGCAACACTTCATTCAAGGCGCGCGCCCCGAGACTTCCGCCCAATACCAACAGGCGCATTGCACCGCTGCGCCCCGTGAAGCGCTGTTCGGGCGCCGGCAGTTCGGCGATGGCGGTACGAACCGGGTTGCCGGTGCACAGCACACGCCTGCCCTGGAAGGTGCCGGGAAAGGCCTCCATCACCCGCTGCGCCAACGGCGCCAATAAACGATTGGTCAAGCCGGCCACGGCATTCTGTTCATGAATCACCAGAGGCTTGCGCAGCAGCCAGGTCACCACCCCGCCTGGACCGGTGACGAAACCGCCCATGCCCAGCACCACCACCGGCCGCCGCCGCACTATCACCGCCAACACCTGCAGCGCCGCCCACCACAGACGCCAGGGCGCCAGCAACCACGCCATTGCGCCTTTGCCGCGCAGCCCCGAGACCGATACCCACTCCATATCGATACCCGCCGCCGGCACCAGCTTGGCCTCCAGGCCCTGGCGAGTGCCCAACCAGAACACTTCGGCGCCGCGCTCGCGCAAGGCCGTCGCCACCGCCAGGGCGGGAAACACGTGGCCGCCGGTACCGCCCGCCATGATCATCACCCGCATCACCGGTGCTTCCTCCCGCGCGGAAAGCGCGTCTCGTAATCCACGCGCATCAGCAGGGCCACCGCCATACACATCACCACGATGCTGGAACCGCCATAACTCATGAGCGGCAGGGTCAGACCCTTGGTGGGAAGCGCCCCCATGTTCACGCCCATGTTGATGAAGGCCTGCAGACCGATCCACATCCCGATGCCGTATGCGAGATAGCCGCCGAAGCGATTGCCGCTCTGTTCAGCGCGATAGGCGATGACGAAGGCACGCCATACCACCAGGGTGAACAGCATGATCACCGTCACCACCCCCAACAGGCCCAACTCTTCCGCCATCACCGCGAACAGGAAGTCGGTGTGCGCCTCCGGCAGATAGAACAGCTTTTGAATGGAACCGCCCAGCCCGACCCCCAGCCATTCGCCGCGGCCGATGGCGATCAAGGCCTGGGTAAGTTGAAAGCCGCTGCTGAACGGATCCGCCCAGGGATTGAGAAAGGTGGTCAGACGCTCAAGGCGATAGGGCGAGGACAGGGCCACCCCCGCCAGCACCGCCACCACTAAGGCCAGCAGCGCCGAAAACTGCCACAGGCGCACCCCGCCGAGGAACATCATCCCCAGGGCGGTGGCGAACATCACCGCGGTGGTCCCGAAGTCCGGTTCCAGCAACAACAACACCGAAAGCACCACCAAGATGAGCAGCGGCTTTACAAATCCCTTCACGGTGTTGCGCACCTCTTCGCCGCGCCGCACCAAGTATCCGGCCAGATAGACGATGACGAACAGCTTCACCAACTCCGAGGCCTGCAGGTTGAAAAACCCCAGACGTACCCAACGGGTACTGCCGTTCACCTGGTGACCAACGCCGGGAATCAATACCGCCACCAACAAGGCCACGCCTGTAAGCAACAACAACACCCCGCCCTTTTCCCAAAACAGCAAGCGGGTACGCATGATCACCGCGGCCGCCAGCAGTCCTGCTGCCACAAACAGGAATTGCCGCAACGAATAGTGAAAGGGCTGCCCGAACTGGCGGTCCGCCAGACTCATCGACGCCGAGGCCACCATCACCAGCCCGAGGATCAACAGGCCCACCACCGCGCCCAGCAACCAGCGATCGCACCAGGGTCCCAGCTCGGCGCTGTTGCGCGCCTGAACTTGCCCCATGAAGGCAAAGGGCGAAAAGCGGCCGAGATCCATCATGGGAGCCTCCCTTGTACCGCGGCGCTGAACACCTCACCGCGATGCTCATAATCCTCGAACATGTCGAAGCTGGCACAGGCCGGCGACAACAACACCGCGTCGCCCGCCTCAGCCAAACGCGCCGCCTGCTCCACGGCCTCCTCCATATCCTTGACATGTACCACCGGCACCGCGCCCGCCAAGCTGCGCGCGATGCGCGGCGCGTCCTGACCCAACAGCACCACGGCCCGCGCCTTGGCGGCGACGGCGGCCTTGAGCGGCGTGAAATCCTGGCCCTTGCCCAGGCCGCCGGCGATCAACACCACTTTGCCCGGCATACCCTGCAGGGCGGCCAGGGTCGCACCGACATTGGTGCCTTTGGAATCGTCATACCAATCCACACCGTCGCGACTCGCCACCCATTGGGTGCGGTGGGGCAGACCGGCGAAGCGGCGCAGCGCGTCGAGCATACTTGGCATTGGAACGCCCACTGCATCACCCAGCGCCAAAGCCGCCAGGGCGTTGGCGACGTTGTGCAGACCCTTGATGCGCAATTCCGCCGCGGACAGCAAAAGCTCGGCGCCCTTCGCCAACCATAGCTGGCCGTCCCGTTCGCAGATACCGAAATCTCCCGGCGCAGGCGCAGCCAAACTGAAGCGCACCAGCTTTCGTCCCGGCTCTATCATCCCCCTGACCCAGGCATCATCGTCGTTGATCACCATCACGCCGTCGCCGCGATAGATGCGCTGTTTGGCTGCGACGTAGTCGCTAACGTCGTCATAGCGGTCCAGGTGGTCGGGACTGATGTTGAGCACCACCGCCGCCGCGGCATTCAAGCTGCGAGTAGTCTCCAACTGGAAGCTGGACAGCTCCAACACATAGAAATCCGGTTCGTCCTTTATGCCCCCAGCAGGGTTCACAACCCCAGAGGGGGATTGGTTGGACTGGGTATCCGCCAGCAGATCCAGGGCGGGGGGACCGAGATTACCGCCCACCCGTACTTCGAAACCGGCATCGCGAATCATTTCGCCCACCAGGGTAGTCACCGTGCTTTTGCCGTTGGCGCCGGTCACCGCCACTACCGGCGCGTGCGCCGCGCGGGCGAACAGCTCGATGTCGCCTACGACCTCTACGCCGTCGCGGATGGCCGCGGCGACGGCGGGCTCCGCCAAGGTCACGCCGGGGCTGATAAGGAGTCGTTGCGCACGTGCCAGCAACGCCGCGTCGAAGCCACCGAGAGACAACGTCGCTTGCGGAAATTCGTTGTGCAGTTCGGCAAGGCCCGGCGGCGCATTACGACTATCGATCACCACGAAGGACTCGCCGCTCTTGGCGAAATAGCGCGCGCAGGACAATCCGGTCTTGCCCAGTCCTACGATTAGATTCTGTATATCGCGCATCACTCCATGTTTCCTTTGTTGAGATCGGGGATCGAGGATCGGGGATAGGGGATCGAGCAAATACCCCCATCCCCCAATTCTCGATCTCCGATCCTCGATCCTCATCTGATCTTTAAACTCGCCAAGCCGACCAACACCAACAGCACGGTCACGATCCAGAAACGCACGATCACCCGCGGCTCCGGCCAGCCTTTCAACTCGAAATGGTGATGCAGCGGCGCCATGCGAAAGATGCGCTTGCCGGTGAGTTTGAAGGACACCACCTGCAGGATCACCGACAGGGTCTCCATCACGAACACGCCGCCCATGATGAACAGCACGATCTCCTGGCGCACGATCACCGCCACCACGCCTAAGGCCGCGCCCAGGGCCAAGGCGCCGATATCGCCCATGAATACCTGTGCCGGATAGGCGTTGAACCACAGAAAGCCCAGACCCGCACCCACCAGGGCGCCGCAAAACACCGCCAGTTCGCCTACGCCGGCGATGTAAGGGATATCCAGGTACTCGGCGAACTTCACGTGGCCGGTGACATAGGCGAAGATCCCCAGGGCGCCCGCCACCAACACCGTGGGCATGATGGCCAGGCCGTCCAGACCGTCGGTGAGATTGACCGCGTTGCTGGCGCCCACGATCACCAGGTAGGCCAACAGGATGAAGCCGATCCCCACCTCGAGATAAGTGGCCTTGAGGAAAGGCACCACCAGGCGCGTCTCTTCCGAGGATTGTGCACCGATATACAGCACCACCGCGGCGCCGATGCCCAC
>CAZOTG010000046.1:0-10970 GCA_964582585.1 uncultured Chromatiaceae bacterium
TCACAATGATGTCGGTATGAGGTTCAAACAGAGAGACAATCTTCTCAGAGGCAGGTACCGATTCCCCATGGATCACCCTGCGCTCGGTCTGATCGATCACCCGAGCAGTACACTCAGTATATGTCGCCAGTTCTTCAGTGATCTTCTGGGCCAGGGTTATCTGAGCGGGATCGGGGGAGAGGTAGCCCTTGAGGAAAGACAGATCTTTCTCCATCACCTCGGGCGGATACTGCTCCTGCTCGATCTGCTGTTCGATGATGTACAGCAGATGCACCGGATTGGCGGCGATCTCCGAGTGGTCGTAGTTGAAGACCTTGGAGAGGATCTTGAAGGCGAAGCGCGTCGACAGGCCCGACATGCCCTCGTCGGGACCGGCGAAGTCCCGGTATTCCTGATAGGACTTGGCCTTGGGATCGACGTCCTTGAGATTCTCGCCGTCGTAGACCCGCATCTTGGAGTAGATGCTGGAATTTTCCGGCTCCTTGAGGCGCGACAGCACCGCGAACTGCGCCATCATTTCCAGGGTGCCGGGGGAGCAGGGTGAGCTGGCCAGCGAGCTGTTGGTCAGCAGTTTTTCGTAGATCTTCATCTCCTCGTGCACCCGCAGGCAATAAGGTACCTTGACGATGTAGATGCGATCCAGGAAGGCCTCGTTGTTCTTGTTGTTCTTGAAGGCCTGCCATTCCGACTCGTTGGAGTGGGCCAGCACGATGCCGTCGAAGGGGATGGCGGGGAAGCCCTCGGTGCCCTTGTAGTTGCCTTCCTGGGTGGCGGTCAGCAAGGGATGCAGGACCTTGATAGGCGCCTTGAACATCTCCACGAACTCCAACAGCCCCTGGTTGGCCAGGCACAGGCCGCCGGAGTAGCTGTAGGCATCGGGGTCGTCCTGGGAGAACTGCTCCAGCTTGCGGATGTCCACCTTGCCCACCAGGCTGGAGATGTCCTGATTGTTCTCGTCGCCCGGCTCGGTCTTGGAGATGCCGATCTGGCGCAGGATGGACGGGTGCAGTTTGACCACCTTGAATTTGGTGATATCGCCGTTATGCTCGTGCAGACGCTTCACCGCCCAGGGCGACATGATCTTGCCGAGGTAACGCTGGGGTATCCCGTAGTCTTCCTCCAGGATGCGGCCGTCCTCTTCCCGGTTGAACAGACTGAGGGGAGACTCGTTGACCGGCGAATCCTTGATGGCATAGAAGGGGATCTTCTCCATCAGCGCCTTGAGTTTCTCCGCCAGGGAGGATTTGCCGCCGCCGGGTGGCCCCAGCAGGTAGAGAATCTGTTTCTTTTCTTCCAGGCCTTGCGCGGCATGACGGAAGAAGGCCACGATCTGTTCAATCGTCTCCTCCATCCCATAGAAGTCGCGGAAGGCGGGATAAACCTTGATTACCTTATTGGCGAAGATACGGGTTAAGCGCTGATCTTTGCTGGTATCGACGAGTTCCGGTTCCCCGATCGCCATCAACAGACGCTCCGCGGCGGTGGCGTAAGCGGTGGGATCGGCTTTGCAGATCTCTAGATATTCGTGAAGAGACAGTTCCTCTTCCTGTGATTCTTCGTATCGTGCCTGGTAATTGTCGAAGATGCTCATAATCACCTCGCTCGAATGCTATGCAGGCCCGCTGCCCTATGCGTTCGTGTCTTCCATGTGCCTGAGTCTGCCCTGGAGGCAGCTCGCCATTGATGAAGGTGCAACTATCAGGCCAATCATTGCATGTCCCTGTCATCGGATTCGCCCGCCGTCATAAAGCTGTTTAGAAAACAGGCGATTGCTTCCTTTGTCCTGATGTTGCGGCATCGCTAGGCCTTGCGTCGATTCCAACGGATCCTGGGCCATGATGTCGCGTTTCCACCTCCATCAGTCATTTTCCCGGCGTTTGTAACGGGGTCCGCTGCACCGAGAACATTTGACCCATACCCGGGTCAAATGTTTCCTTCCGGATGCCGTTTTTCCCAGGCTGGAATCGCCGGAAGGGATCTACTTAGGTTATCGGCACCGGCAGCGCTTTCTTTGGCTCAGGGGCGTTGAATTAAGCGGCCGGAAAGTGCGATTGGTAGGATAAGGATAAGGCATTTACAGGCGTAGCCCCAGCTTACGGCGCAGCCTGTCTTTGTGTATAATGCCAGCCCCTCAAGTTTGGTAGTCGATTCATAGTTTTATGTCAGTTATCGCAGAGCAGGCGCGCCGCCGCCGCACCTTCGCCATTATTTCTCACCCCGACGCCGGTAAGACTACGCTTACCGAGAAGCTGCTGTTGTATGGCGGCGCCATTCAATTGGCGGGGGCGGTGAAGGGGCGTAAGGCCGCCCGTCACGCCACCTCGGACTGGATGGAACTGGAAAAGCGCCGCGGTATCTCCGTGACCACTTCCGTCATGCAGTTCCCTTACAAGGAGCTGGTGATCAACCTTCTGGATACGCCCGGGCACGAAGATTTTTCCGAGGATACCTACCGTACCTTGACGGCGGTGGATTCGGCCTTGATGGTCATCGACAGCGCCAAGGGTGTGGAAGAACGCACCATCAAGTTGATGGAGGTGTGCCGTTTGCGCGATACGCCCATCATTACCTTCATCAACAAGCTGGATCGCGAAGGGCGCGAGCCCATCGACCTGCTGGACGAGATCGAATCCGTTTTGCACATCCAGTGCGCACCCATTACCTGGCCCATCGGCATGGGCAAACAGTTTCGCGGCGTGTTCAATCTGTATACGGATAGCGTCCATGTGTTCAGCTCGACCCATAGCGGCAAGATTCAGGAAGGCGAGGTGATCGCCGGATTGAACAATCCTCGGCTGGATGCGCTGTTCGGCGGGCAGGCGGTGGAGCTGCGCGAGCAGGTGGAGCTGGTGAAGGGGGCCAGCCATCGCTTCGACATCGAGGCCTATCTCGCCGGGCGAATGACCCCGGTGTTCTTCGGTTCGGCGGTCAATAATTTCGGCGTTGCCGATTTGCTCAATGCCATGGCGAGCTATGCGCCATCGCCGCGTCCCCGGGAGACCACCACCCGCCGGGTCGAGGCGGAAGAGGAAAAATTCAGCGGTTTCGTGTTTAAGATCCAGGCCAATATGGACCCGGCCCATCGCGATCGCGTCGCCTTTCTGCGGGTGTGTTCCGGGAGTTTCACCAAAGGCATGAAGGTTCACCATGTCCGTCTGGGGCGGGACGTCAAGATCGCCAACGCCATCACCTTCATGGCGCGCGACCGCGAGCATGTGGAAGACGCCTACTCCGGCGATATCATCGGCCTCCATAATCACGGCACCATTCAAATCGGCGACACCTTCACCGAAGGCGAAGAGTTGAAATTTACCGGTATCCCCAACTTCGCGCCGGAGCTGTTTCGCCGTGCCCGTCTGCGCGACCCTATGCGCATGAAGGCGCTGAACAAGGGCTTGGAGCAGTTATGCGAGGAGGGCGCGACCCAATTGTTCCGTCCACTCAATAGCAACGACCTCATCCTGGGTGCGGTGGGTGTCCTGCAATTCGACGTGGTGGCGCAGCGCCTGCAGGACGAGTACGGCGTCGAGTGCATCTTCGAACCGGTCACGGTCAGCACCGCCCGTTGGGTGGGCTGCGCCGACGTCAAGCGTTTCGAAGAGTTCCGGCGAAAGGCCCAGGACCATCTGGCGGTGGACGGCGGTGGTGACTTGGCCTACCTGGCGCCGACCCGCGTCAACCTCGACCTCACCATGGAGCGCTGGCCGGAGGTGAAGTTCTTCGCCACCCGCGAGCATTAACAGCGAAAAGAAAATTTACCACGGAGAGCACGGAGGACACGGAGTCATTTATGGAAAAGACATCCTTGTTTCACCGCTCATTTCAGTAATGATGACTTGCCGCCGTTTTTGCATATCTTCAAGAAATTCCTTCTCCGTGTCCTCCGTGCTCTCCGTGGTTTAATCCAGTCTTATTGTCCCGCCTGTTTGAACAGGCCCGGTTCCAGGTGGTGGCGGCGCAGCAGTTTGTAGAACTCGGTGCGGTTGCGTTTGGCGAGGCGTGCTGCCTGGGTCACGTTGCCTTGGGAGATCTGTAGCAACTGCACCAGGTAATCGCGCTCGAAGCTGGTGCGGGCGTCGACGAAGGACAGGATCTCCCCGGGTTCGGCGCGCAGCGCCTTTTGCACCAAGGCCGTGGAGATGATGGGCGTGGTGGAGAGCGCTACGCTCTGCTCCACCACATTCAAGAGTTGCCGCACGTTGCCGGGCCAGGATGCGCTGATGAGCAATTCCATGGCCTCGGGGGAGAAGCCTTCCACCTTGCGATAACCTCGCGTAGAGAGCTTGGTGAGAAAGTGCGAGGCCAGCAGCGGGATATCCTCGCGCCGCTGCGCCAGGGAGGGAATTTCCAGCGCGACCACGTTAAGGCGGTAGTAGAGGTCTTCGCGGAAGTTGCCGCGCACCATTTCCTGTTCCAATTTGCGGTGTGTGGCGGAGATGACCCTGACGTCCACCGTGACCGATGCCGTGGCTCCAATGGGGCGCACCTCTTTGTCCTGCAGTACCCGGAGCAGCTTGGCCTGCAGGCTCAGCGGCATGTCGCCGATCTCGTCCAGGAACAAGGTACCCTGATGGGCGGCCTGGAAGAGGCCTTTATGATCGCGGCTCGCTCCGGTAAACGCGCCTTTGCTGTGGCCGAACAATTCCGATTCCAACAGGGGTTCGGGAATGGCACTGCAGTTGATGGCAACGAAGGGGTGGTCGCAACGGGGGCTGGCCTTGTGGATGGCGCGGGCCAGCAGGTCCTTGCCGGTGCCGCTTTCGCCATGGATGAAGACGCTGATGTCGCTTTCCGCCACCAGCCGCGCTTGATTCAGGACATCCTCCATCACCGGGTTGCGGGTGATGATCTCGCTCCGCCAGTTGGTATCCTCGGCGTTGTTGATCATGGTCTCGTTGTGCATCCCGCTGGCCGTCAAGGCCTTTTCAACCTGCTCCAGTAGCGCCTTGCTGTCGAACGGCTTGGTCAGGAAGCCAAACACACCCCGCTTGGTGGCGGCGACGGCGTCCGGTATGGTGCCGTGGGCAGTCAGGATGATGACCGGCAGGGTGGGATTGCGTTGATGAATGGCATCGAATACCGCCATGCCATCCATGCCGCTCATGCGCAGGTCGGTGACCACGATATGGGGGCGATGCAGGGAGAGATGCGCCAATGCCCTCTCGCCGCTGCTCTCGGGAACGACATCGTAACCCGCGGCATTGAGCCGGATCGAGATCAGGCGCAACAATCCCGGATCGTCATCGATCAGTAATATTTTGGCTTTGGCGCTGTTCATCACTTTGGCGCTGTTCATGGCTTGGGTGTAACCTCCGATTTATTGCGTTCATAAAGAGTGTCTTCAATGGCCTTGAGGGCGTCGAGCTGCTCTTGCAGCTTTTTATTGGCAGATTGCGACTCCACGAGCTGCTGAGCGAGGCTGTCCGATTTCTTGCTGATATAGTGTTGCTCTTTCAGCAGTGAATACATCAGATAAGCGGCATCGTTCAGCACAGGATCTTGTTCGAGCTCGTCGCTGGTCAAGTCCTTGAAAAGGGTCGAGGAGCGTTCCGTATCATGGAAGGCCGTGCCGGGGATGCTGAGCAGCATCGCCAGTCGCCATTGATTTTTCGCGGTATGTTCTGCCTCAAACGCCTTTTTCGTACTTTGGTATTCGTGGGTCAACGTCTGGCCGGATGCGGTTCTGGCATGGCGGTAATAGCGGAGCAGCCAGTCGATGTCCATTCTACCGGTTTCCGCCGGTTGCTCGACCGGGGTGTCCACGGTGTCGTCTGTCGTGGCGGAGGTGCCGTTCTGCAATTGCTTGACTACCGTACAACCGCCGAACAGCAAAGCCGTCAGGAGGGCGAGAATAAGTTTGTTACGTTGTAGTGGCATGAGCTACCTGTTTCTGTGGCAGTACTACTTGTAAATGGGCGCCTAATGAATCGAAGAGCGGTTTAATTACGCCATGATGGGCAAGGACATGTTCCCGGGCGATCGACAGTCCCAAGCCAGACCCTTTGACGTGGCCTTCGGCGGGAGGGCCGCCCTGATAGAAGGTGTCGAAAATTTTACTGCCTTCATCAGGACGGATCCCGGGCCCGGCATCGAATACGTCCAAGATGGCCTGGGATTGATCCTGCCGCAGACCGATGGTGATTTTTCCGCCCTGTGGAGAATATTTGATGGCATTGGACAGCAGGTTATCGACAATGACCCGCAATTTTTCGTCATCACCTTCGACGACGCAGGGAGTTAATTTTGTGTCTAGGCGAATGTTCTTGGCGACGATGGTTAATTTGTGGTCGTCGGCGACACGATGAATGACGTTGTCCAGGCGGACACTGTTTACCATGTGCAGCACCGGTTGCGAGGCCGCAGAGTTGAAGTTGAGCAGATCTTCTATGAGGCTCTGTAAGCGTATACCGTTTTGGCGAAGAATCTGCACTACCTCCCTTTGCTCCTCTTTCAGTCCGCCGACGACCTCATCCGCGAGTAGTTCCGTTCCTTCTCTAAGAGCGGTCAAAGGCGTTTTAAGTTCATGGGAGACATGGCGGATAAATTTGATCTTTTGGTTCTCCACGTCCAGCAATCTACCACGCAACCAATCGAGGCTTTGTCCCAGATATTCGAGGTTGTGGGGGCCCGTCACCGAGACCGGCGAGGAAAATTTACCGTCACCCAACAGGCGAATGGCATGATCTATTTGCTTGATGGGGCGATTGAGCAATATGGTGAATACCCCGGAAAAGATGATAGCCGTGGGGATCATGGCGAAGGACAGCCACAATAACATCGTCAAGGTGCGTTCACTCGACTGGCGCATGTCATCGACTTCGTGGTCGATTACCTTGCTGCTGTCGGCCAGGATCGTTTGGGCCAGTTCGGCGAGGGTTGCAAATTCGGTGATCGCCTCATCGGCCTTCGTCGAGCGCGGTGATGCGGCGTTGATGGTGTCGAATTGGGCCATCTCTCTGACGGATAATGCCCGCAGTTGTGACGTGATGAGAGGGTCGTGCAGTGATTCCAGAAGTATTCCCAGCGTATGTTGAAAGGTTCTATGCTTCTCCTCATAGGATTGCAGAATGGTCTTGTCGCTCAAGACATGGTATTGGCGCGCCGCACGTTCCATAGCGGTGAGCTGTTCGAGCAAGATGCGGGTGTTTTGCGTGGCCTTGACGGCCCTGTATACCGTGGTTTGACTTTTATCTGCGAGGCGCTCGACCTGAAAGGCGCTGTATATCAGGGCGAAGATCAAAGGCAAGGCAACGAAACCAAAACCAATTAAGATGAGGGTTACAAACGACTTGGGTCCGTATATATAAACGGATTTGGGGTGATTACGCAGTGCTTGGTCCATTCTCTGTAGAAATCCATTGTAGAGGCGCAATACCTGGTGACACGAAAAAGTGGCCTAGACGGCGACTTCTTGTCCCTCGAGGCCAGGATTAGAGATGCATAATGACGGAAAATAGCGATCCCTCGACTTGTTATTATATATAGAAAATGACAATGCATTTACGGAATCTGTGGTTTTTGCCGGCGAATTCAGGGGGCGGTCATTTAGGGTTAAGGTGGGAAAAACAAGCATGTCTCCGATTTGAGACATAAAAAATATAATTATATCAATATATTATATGAGACGGCCAACTCATGTTGTCGCCTATTTGAGACAAGATGAGGGCTGATTTTTGCGTTTTGTAATCAGGTATTGGAGATAATGGTATTGCCAAGGCGGCGCAAGCCTTGTCTTGGCCGGGGTCGCAGCGGGAATGCGCTAAAGCCGTTACGGCGTCTGACGGATTATTCAGGATTCCCTTCATTTTGGGATGCGGCGGTGTAATTGAAGCTCGCTTCTCCCACGGTGTTGCCGTCGCCGTCGATAATTGAAACCCGCCATTCACCCGTCCACTCTGGCAGTAATGTCTTGCTCGACCATACCCGCCAGCGGGGGCCGCCTACGTTGAACTTTACCTCTCCCATGTTCTTGCCTTGATATTCCCAGCGATGTATTACGGTTTGTCCACCCAGCCCGCGCAGGTCGGTGAAGAAGAATATTTTATTGTGATCGTTGCTGAGGCTGGTAATGGTATCAGTGGGCTCCCGTCCCTGGACATCGGAAGTAAACACCGCGCGGGCAACCTGTTCGCTGGCGACCGGTGAGGTGGCGGCGGCATCGGTTTCCTGCGCCGAGGCAGTATAAGAAAACAGGCTGATCGATAGGATTGCGATAGCGCTGATTAGCGATTTACCTTTTTTCATGGGCATCTCCCTGGAAGAGGTTGCGGGGCACCTGTGACAGTGTGATCTTTCAATGCAAATAAATAATAGCTTACCCATCCTGCCGTTAATATGACATCGATCAGATTTTTGCTTCGTCGTGGGTGGGCGAATCGGGACAAGGTGGGGTGGTCCGGGAGATACCAAGGCGGTGGGGCGATTATATTAACGAATTGTTTTTTATGGGATATTGAGGGGGTGGCCCTACATCGCGGCGATGCGGGAGGTTTGCTCCTGCAACTTGGTCAAGGCGGAATGCATTTCATCGAGCCGCTGTCGTTCCTTGGCCACCACCTGAGTGGGCGCCCTTTCCACGAAGCTCGGATTCTGTAATTTTTGTTCGCAGCGCGCCGCCTCCGTCCTCAGTTTGTCGATTTCCTTGGCGAGGCGCGCCAATTCCGCCTGTTTATCGATGAGGCCCGCCATGGGGATCAGGACCTTCATCTCGCCCACCAGCGCGGTGGCGGCCTCCGGCGCAGTCTCATCCGGTTCCAGGAAGGCGATGGATTCCAGAGAACTCAAGAAGCCCGTGTAGGCGCGGGTGGCCTCGACGCGGGCATGGTCCTGGGGTGAATGATTCTGCAGCAGCACCGGCAGGGGTTTGCGCGGCGGGATGTTCATCTCGCCGCGGATCTTGCGCACCCCCAGGATGAATTCCATCAGCCAACCCATCTCGGCCACGGCCTCATGATCGATCAATGACGGCTCGGCGGCGGGGTAAGGCTGCAGCATGATGGTATCGCCGCTCTTGCCGGCCAGGGGTGCGACCCGTTGCCAGATTTCTTCGGTTATGAAGGGCATCAGGGGATGGAGCAGACGCAGTGCGCTCTCCAAGGTGTCCACTAACGTGGACAGTTGCGAGTTTCGAGTTTCGAGTTTCGAGTCATCACTCCCGGACAAGGTGGGTTTGGTCAGTTCAAGGTACCAGTCGCAGAATTCATTCCAGATGAACTCATATATGACCTGTGACATGAGGTCGAAGCGGTAGGCCTCGCAGTGCTCGCGGGCCTGTTGGATTACCACCTGCAGGCGCGAGCGGATCCAGCGGTCAGGGAGAGACAGTTTCGAGTTTCGGGTTTCGAGTTTCGGGTTGGGGTCGGCAGAGGCCGTTGCTTCCGAACTCGAAACTCGAAACTCGGAACCCGAAACCTGCATAAGTACGTAGCGAGAGGCGTTCCAGATTTTGTTGCAGAAGTTGCGGAAGCCTTCGATGCGTCCCAGGTCGAAGCGGATGTCGCGGCCGGTGGAGGCCAGGGAGGCGAAGGTAAAGCGCAGGGCATCGGTGCCATGGGCGGGAATACCCTGGGGAAATTCCTTGCGGGTGGCCTTTTCGATGCCCTTGGCCATCTCCGGCTGCATCAAACCGCTGGTGCGCTTCTTAACCAGGGTCTCCAGGTCGATGCCGTCGATGAGGTCGATGGGGTCGAGGATGTTGCCCTTGGATTTGGACATCTTCTGGCCGTGGGCATCGCGCACCAGACCGTGGATGTAGACCTCCCGGAAGGGGACTTCGCCGGTGAACTTCAGCCCCATCATGATCATGCGCGCCACCCAGAAGAAGATGATGTCGAAGCCGGTGACCAGTACGCTGGTGGGA
Source organism: uncultured Chromatiaceae bacterium (assembly GCA_964582585.1). Taxonomy (GTDB): domain Bacteria; phylum Pseudomonadota; class Gammaproteobacteria; order DRLM01; family DRLM01; genus JARRQJ01. Next base: position 9,860 of record CAZOTG010000046.1, read on the forward strand.
TAGAAGGTTTTTAACTCTTTAGTCTGTTGCGGCCAGCCTAAAGTTGAAAACGGCCACAGTGCCGAGCTGAACCAGGTGTCCAGCACGTCCTCATCCTGCTTGAGCTTGATATCAGGGCCCAGCCCGTGCTTGTCGCGTATCTCAGCCTCGGAATGGCCGACGTAAACGTCACCCTTGTCGTCATACCAGGCCGGGATACGATGTCCCCACCAGATCTGCCGCGAAATGCACCAGTCCTCGATGTTGCGCATCCACTCGAAATAGGTGTTCTTCCAGTTGTCGGGGACGAATTTGATGGCGCCCGTTTCCACCGCCTCGATGGCCGGCTTGGCCAGGGGGCCCACCTTCACATACCACTGATCGGTGAGGAAGGGCTCGATCACCGCGCCGCTGCGATCGCCGCGCGGCACCTTGAGTTTATGGGGTTCGATCTTCTCCATGAGCCCGGCGGCCTCGAGGTCGGCGACGATTCGCTTGCGCGCCGCGAAGCGATCCAGGCCGTGATATTGCTTCGGTATCAGGTCGATGACCGCGGTCCCGGTCAAGCCGTCTTCGTCGGCAGGGGTCGTGCCTCGCGCATCCGGGGCCTTATGTCCCCACGAGAAATCATCCAGGGCGGTGTCCTTGATGCGGGCGTCGACGGTGAAGATGTTGATCAGGCCGTTGTGGGGCAGCGTCTGCAGGGCCGCGGTGTCGCGGTGGCGCTGCCACACGCCGTAGTCGTTGAAGTCATGGGCCGGGGTGATCTTCACGCAGCCGGTGCCGAAGGCGGGATCCACATACTCGTCGGCGATGATGGGGATGCGGCGGCCGGTGAGGGGGAGGTCCACCAGTTGCCCGATGAGATGTTTGTAACGGTCGTCGTCAGGATGCACCGCCACGGCGGCGTCGCCCAACATGGTTTCGGGGCGGGTGGTGGCCACTACCAGATGGTCGGAACCGTCGGCGAGCGGATAGCGCATGTGCCACAGGTGGCCGTTCTCTTCCTCGGAAAGCACCTCCAGATCCGATACTGCGGTGTGCAGCACCGGGTCCCAGTTCACCAGGCGTTTGCCACGGTAGATCAGTCCTTCCTCGTAGAGACGCACGAACACCTCGCGCACCGCGTCGG
>CAZOTG010000047.1:0-10944 GCA_964582585.1 uncultured Chromatiaceae bacterium
GGCCGCCACCCGCGGCTTATCGGCATCGCGCACGCTGACGAAGGCCTTGCCGGTGCGTGGCAACACCACCCCCGCCGCCAGTTGCGCCTTGGCGAAGGCCTCGGCGAAGGTCGCGCCCACGCCCATCACTTCCCCGGTGGATTTCATCTCCGGCCCCAGCAGTGGGTCCACACCCGGGAATTTGATAAAGGGAAACACCGCTTCCTTGACCGCGTAATAAGGGGGCACTACCTCGCCGGCGATGCCTTGCTGCGCCAGGGTCTTGCCTGCCATACAACGCGCCGCGATCTTGGCCAGGGGCAGGCCGCAGGCCTTGGAGACAAAGGGCACGGTACGTGAGGCGCGGGGATTGACCTCGATCACGTAGACCACCCCGTCCTGAATGGCGAACTGAGTATTCATCAGTCCCACCACGTTCAATTCACGGGCCATTTTTGCCACCTGCTCACGCAGCGCCGTCTGCATCGCGGGCGACAGGGTGTAAGGCGGCAAGGAACAGGCCGAATCGCCGGAGTGCACGCCGGCCTGTTCGATATGTTCCATGACGCCGCCGATCATCACCGCTTCACCGTCGCAGATGGCGTCCACGTCCAGCTCCACGGCGTTATCGAGAAAGCGATCCAGCAACACCGGTGATTCATTGGATACCTGCACCGCATCGCGCATATAGCGACGCAGATCCTCCTCGCCGTACACCACCTCCATGGCGCGCCCGCCCAGCACGTAGGAGGGCCGCACTACCAGGGGATAACCGATCTCGGCGGCGAGTTTGACCGCCTCTTCGATGTCCCGCGCCGTGGCGTTGGCCGGTTGAATCAGCTTGAGCTTGTGGATCATCTTCTGGAAACGCTCGCGGTCTTCGGCCAGGTCGATGGAATCCGGGCTGGTGCCGATGATGGGCGCGCCCGCCGCTTCCAGGGCACGGGCCAGCTTCAAGGGCGTCTGACCGCCGTACTGCACGATCACCCCCATGGGCCTTTCCAGTTGCACGATCTCCAGCACGTCCTCCAGGGTCAGCGGCTCGAAATAAAGGCGGTCGGAGGTGTCGTAATCGGTGGAGACCGTCTCGGGATTGCAGTTGACCATGATGGTCTCGTAGCCGTCTTCCCGCAGGGCCAGCGCCGCGTGCACGCAGCAATAGTCGAACTCGATGCCCTGGCCGATGCGATTGGGACCGCCGCCCAGCACGATGATCTTCTCCCGTTCACTGGGCTGCGCCTCGCACTCCTCTTCATAAGTGGAATACATATAGGCGGTGCTGGAGGCGAACTCCGCGGCGCAGGTATCCACCCGCTTATACACCGGACGCACCCCCAACTGCTGGCGCTGCTCGCGCACCGCCTGCTCGCTCAACCCCAACAACCCGGCGAGGCGGCGATCGGAAAAGCCTTTTTGCTTTAGGAAATAAAATCCATTTTTATCAATATGAAAGGCCTTACTCTTAATCTGATTTTCGAGCTGAATCAACTCCTCGATCTGGGCCAGGAACCAGGGATCGATGTAGGAAAGCTCATACACCTCCTCCACGCTCAAACCGGCGCGGAAGGCGTCGCCCACATACCAGACGCGCTCCGGTCCCGGCTCCCGAAGATGACGGCGCAGGGTGTCCATGGCGCCCTCGGCCTCCAGATCCAGCTTCTCGTTGAAGCCGTCGGCGCCGGTCTCCAGACTGCGCAAGGCCTTGTGCAGCGATTCCTGGAAGGTGCGGCCGATGGCCATGGCCTCGCCCACCGATTTCATCTGGGTGGTGAGCACCGCGTTGGCCTCCGGGAATTTCTCGAAGGTGAAGCGCGGCACCTTGGTCACCACGTAGTCGATGGTGGGCTCGAAGGAAGCCGGCGTCATGCCGCCGGTGATATCGTTCTCCAACTCGTCCAGGGTGAATCCCACCGCCAGCTTGGCCGCCACCTTGGCGATGGGAAAGCCGGTAGCCTTGGAGGCCAGCGCCGAGGAACGGGACACGCGGGGATTCATCTCGATCACCACCATGCGGCCGTCGCGGGGATTGATGCCGAACTGCACGTTGGAGCCGCCGGTATCCACCCCGATCTTGCGCAGCACCGCGATGGAGGCGTCGCGCATGATCTGATATTCCTTGTCGGTCAGGGTCTGGGCTGGCGCCACGGTGATGGAATCGCCGGTATGCACGCCCATGGGATCGAAGTTCTCGATGGAGCAGATGATGATGCAATTGTCCCGGTGGTCGCGCACCACCTCCATCTCGAACTCTTTCCAGCCCAGCACCGATTCCTCGATGAGCAGTTCGTTGGTGGGCGACAGGTCCAGCCCGCGCTCGCAGATCTCGGTGAACTCCTCGCGGTTGTAGGCGATGCCGCCGCCGCTGCCGCCCAGGGTAAACGAGGGCCGGATGATGGTGGGAAAACCGATCTGGGCCTGCACCTGCATGGCCTCTTCCATGCTGTGAGCGATAGCGGCGCGCGGCGTCTCCAAGCCGATCTCGCCCATGGCCACGCGGAAACGCTCCCGGTCTTCCGCCATGTCGATGGCATCCCGGGAGGCGCCGATCAACTCCACGGCGAACTGTTCCAACACCCCATACCTGGCCAGGTCCAGGGCGCAGTTCAAGCCCGTCTGACCGCCCATGGTGGGCAGCAGCGCGTCGGGACGCTCCTTCTCGATGATCCTGGCCACGGTCTGCCAGTACACCGGCTCGATATACACCGCGTCCGCCATATCCGGGTCGGTCATGATGGTGGCGGGATTGGAATTGACCAGGATGACCCGGTAACCCTCCTCGCGCAGCGCCTTGCAGGCCTGGGCGCCGGAATAGTCGAACTCGCAGGCCTGACCGATGACGATCGGTCCGGCACCGATAATAAGAATACTTTTTATATCAGTCCGTTTCGGCATATTCTTCAACTTTAATTGCAGCTTCCTTGCAACCCTTGATCAGGGCGATGAAGTGATCGAACAGGCCCGCCGCGTCATGGGGACCGGGGCTGGCCTCGGGATGGCCCTGGAAACCGAATACCGGGCTGTCCAGATAGTGCAGACCCTGCAGGGTGCCGTCGAACAGGGAACGGTGGGTGACGCGAACATTGTCCGGCAGGCTGGCCTCGTCCACCGCGAAGCCGTGGTTCTGGCTGGTGATCATCACCCGCTCGCCGGCGATATCCAGCACCGGATGATTGGCACCGTGGTGACCGAACTTCATCTTCATCGTGCGTGCGCCGCTGGCCAGACCCAGCAGCTGGTGCCCCAGGCAGATGCCGAACACCGGCAGGCCGCTGGCCACGATCTCGCGGATCGCCCGGATGGCGTAATCGCAGGGCTCCGGGTCGCCGGGGCCATTGGACAGGAACACGCCGTCGGGATTCATGGCCAGCACCTGGGCGGCGGGGGTCTCGGCCGGCACCACCGTCAGGCGGCAGCCGCGGTCCACCAGCATGCGCAGGATGTTGCGCTTGACGCCGAAGTCGTAGGCCACCACGTGATGAGTCAGATATTCTTCCACAGGACGTGGCGCCTCGGGCAGGCCGCCCTTGAGGGTCCAGCTGCCCTGTAACCATTCATAGGGTTCGTCGACGCTGACTACCTTGGCCAGGTCCATGCCCTTCAAACCCGGAAATTCCCGCGCCGCGGCGACGGCCGCCTGCTCGTCCAGGTCCTCGCCCGCCAGGATGCAGCCGTTCTGGGCGCCCTTCTCCCGCAGGATGCGGGTGAGCTTGCGGGTATCGATGCCGGCGATGGCCACCACCTTATGCTCGCGCAGATAATCGCGCAGCGAGCCCTGTGAACGCCAACTGCTGGTCAGGGCCGGCAGGTCGCGCACCACCAGGCCGCTGACGAACAGGTCGCGCGCCTCTTCGTCTTCGGCATTGACGCCCACGTTGCCGATATGCGGATAGGTGAGGGTAACGATCTGGCGGCAATAGGAGGGATCGGTGAGGATTTCCTGGTAGCCGGTCATGGCGGTGTTGAACACCACCTCCCCGACGGTCTGCCCCGCGCTACCGATGGCCTCCCCTCGAAAGACCGTACCGTCTTCTAGGGCCAACAGGGCTGACTGACGCACGCTAGAACCTCCGAATGTGCATATACAAAGCGGGAGGGAGCTTTTAAAGCCGCCTCCCGCTCATGAAAACGGACAGACCAAACATCATCTTTCAGGCACAAATTCTACCCCACCCGTCGGGGTGGTGTCCACGCACGGGCCGGGGCCTGGCGCGACCACGGCCGCACCATGGCGGGGCGTTCGGTCCGCCCGTTGCACATTCGGAGGTCTTTACAGGGCGCGTATCACCCGGCTGAAGGACGAGAGCAGTCTCTCATATTGATAGCGGTTTTCGCCGCGGGACTGCCCGTGACACTGTGTCACGCTGAGCTTAACGCGGTGCAATCGCCCTTCCAGCGATTCGATGGGCGATTTCTGCGAAGCCTTGGCCTCCGCCAGGGCGGTTTGCACGTCACGTTTGGCCTCCTTGATCTCTGCATTGGCCCGTTTCACCTTACGGTCAGCCAGCTGGTCGACCTCGGCCAGGGCGATGCTGTATTTGGCACCGATCAGACGCGCCTCAAGGTCATAGCCCGAGGCCTTGAAATTCCCTACATAGTGCCGTGCAAGCTTACTCAATTCCAAGGTACGCAAATAGATCGCCCGCTGACGCTCCCAGTTCGCGTCTCCGGTCTCAGTATCGATCGCACTGAAGATCGGTTCGGACAGATAGTTCAATGCAATAATGGATTTATGGGCAGGTTCGCAATCGGCCGGTTGGGGTTGCGCTGAACTCACTACCGGCGGCAACGCGGTCAGGCAAGCCAGGGCGGCCATGATGATAAAGCGTTTCATGTTGGAGTCCTCCTATTCCTAAAACGGAATCTGTTGTACTCATCCCTAGAGACAGTGATTTCAGTCGGGGGTTCGTTGAAAATTTCTTATTGATGAGATGAACAATCCGGGTCGGCTGTGGGAATGATTTTGTGTCCCCTCCGGGGACGGATTGATTAGGGCGGCTTTTCGCGCCGCGTGCGAATTACTTTCTTTTGCGCGGCCAAAAGAAAGTAATCAAAGAAAAGGCCGCCCCGACGGTTTGGCCCTGCGGGCTACCCTGCGTTAGCGGAGCGCCGGCTCCGGGTATCCTTTCTTTTGAATCCAGCACTTTTCTTTGGACAAGCAAAGAAAAGTATTTCGTCTTCGCGGACGAGACCGCGATTAAATACAAATATCGCCGGAGGCGATTCAACCTAATCACCGTAGCCCCAACACATCCTGCATATCATAAAGCCCCTTATCCCGCCCCATCACCCACCCCGCGGCGCGCATGGCGCCATTGGCGAAGGTCATGCGGCTGGAGGCCTTGTGGGTAATCTCCACCCGCTCGCCGATGCCGGCGAACATCACCGTGTGGTCGCCGACGATGTCACCGGCACGCACCGTGGCGAAGCCGATGGTCTTGCGGTCGCGCTCGCCGGTATTGCCTTCGCGGCCGTACACGGCGCAGTCCTCCAGATTGCGGCCCAGGGCCTTGGCCACCACCTCCCCCATGCGTAGTGCGGTGCCGGACGGCGCATCCACCTTGTGACGGTGATGGGCCTCGACGATCTCGATATCCACCTCGTCGCCCAGCACCCGGGCGGCGGTCTCCAGCAACTTGAAGCACAGATTCACGCCCACGCTCATGTTGGGAGCCACCACCAGGGCGATGTCTTTGCCGGCCTTGGCCAGGATCTCACGCTGTTCGGGAGTAAAGCCCGTGGTGCCGATCACCATGCGCTTGCCGGCCTTATGACAGACTTCCAGGTTCTGCAGGGTCACCTCGGGGCGGGTGAAGTCGATCAGTACGTCGAAGCGGTCGGCCTGCTCCGCCAGGTCGCTGGTGATCTCGACCTGATTAGCACCTATCCCGGCCAGTTCGCCGGCATCCTTCCACAAAAAGGGACTGCCGGGGCGTTCCACCGCCACGGTGAGACTGAGATCAGGCGTATTGTGGCAGGCCTCGATGAGGCTGCGGCCCATGCGCCCCGCGGCGCCCGTAATTGCTATGCGAGTCAAGCGATCCCCCTTATGTCCTCAAGAACGAACCATCGCTGGAACAAAGCATAACAGCGGGCGGCTTGGCTTGCCATTCCCGGCCGGCGACTTCAGATGGTGCTGCTCCCGCCAGGTACGCGCGCATTTCCCGATATCAAGGGAGTGCTAAGGAAAATCCTGCGCCCTTTAGCCCTTTAAAAAGTAGGAGCGGAACCATCGCAACGAGCCGAAGGTCGAATTTGTTTTATAAGAACCATCTCCGCCGCGTATTATCTAAAGTGGCGTCTTACCGATCGGGGAGTCACAGCGCTACGGCAAAAATTCGGGGAGCGTTCCCTTTAACGAGTGAATGCCTTACCCTGGTAGGCCTCAGTGACAGACGAAAAATATGAAGTTTCGAATATGCTGATACAGAATTGGCAATGGATGGCAGTCGCATTGATAGCCATCACCTTTGCAGGCACCATGCGCAGTATCACCATGTTGTGGCTCAGCCTGGCCGCCACCGCCATAGGCGCCATCGTCTGGGCCGACCCCACCATCCCGAATCTGTATCAACTGCTGATCTTCGGCGCCATCGCCCTTGGCGGCATCGCCCTCTCACAGATCTTCATCAAGCCGAAGGATGAGTCCGAGAAGGCGCAAGAAGAACAAGAACCGGTGATAAAGGCCCCCAATCCCCGGCCCCTAATCCATCGCAGTTTCACCTTGAGCGAGCCCATCATCGACGGCTTCGGAGAGATCGAGGTCGACGGCGTGGTCTGGCGCGTGCGCGGAGAGGATTCCGCCGCGGGTGAGCGGATATACGTCATGGGCGTCGACGGCCTGGAACGGGACCTGCTGATCGTCACCAAGGCCGAATGGGCGGAGGAGCAATCGATCTCGCAATAACACCGCGCGTCCCGCTCAGCCGCTCGCGAGAAGCCTCACCTGGAGATTACATGAAGACATTCATCGCAGAAGAAATCGAACAATACGCGCAGAGTCACACCCGGCCGGAACCCGAACTGCTCATCGGGCTGATGGCCAAGACCCATGCCACCATGGACAACCCGCAGATGTTGACGGGGCGCATAGAGGGTAGACTGCTCAAACTGCTGGTGCAGATCCTGCAACCGCGCCTGGTGCTGGAGGTGGGCATGTTCACCGGCTATTCTGCGCTGTCCATGGCGGAAGGCCTCCCCGCCGACGGCAGGATCATCACCTGCGATATCGATCCCAAGGCGCAGGAAATGGCGCAGGCTGCCTTCGACGCCAGCCCGGTGGGCCACAAGATCGAGATCCGCATGGGCCCCGCCCTTGATACCCTCCGCGGGCTCGAGCAGGCCATCGACTTCTCGTTCATCGACGCCGACAAACAAGGCTACCCGTTGTACTACGAAGAGATCGTCACCCGCACCCGGCCGGGCGGACTGATCCTGATGGACAACATGTTCCTGTCCGGCCGTGTCCTGGATCCCCAGGACGATGCAGCCAGGGCCGTCGCCGATCTCAACCGGGCCATCAGCGAGGACGATCGCGTCGAGAACGTCCTGTTGACCATCCGCGACGGCGTGCAGTTGATCCGCAAGAAATAGTGGTGGGTGGCGTCATCCGCCCCCATCGCAAATCGTGGTGCATGCACCGCGCCGCGCAAATCACTCACTCGTGAGCGATGGGTTTTTCCGTAAACAAATAGTCCTTCAACTCCTTATCGAATTTCGGATCTTTGCGGCGGATCCATTCCAGGACCATGGCCGCGTGTTCCTTCTCCTCGTCCCGGTTATGGGCAAGAATCGCCCTGAGCTCCTTGTCCTTGCAGACATCCACCCGCTGGTTGTACCAGTCGACGGCCTCCAGCTCCTCCATGAGCGAAGTAATTGCCCTATGCATATCCTTAGTGTCGTCGGATAGTTCATCGATCGACTCGTGATAACCTTCGTTTGCCATTCTTTCCTCCAGTCGTTGCTAATGCTATTAGATAGAGGCCTATTTCTCCGCCCCGGAAAACCCCTTGCTGGATAATTCCAAGATTACATCGTCCATGACGTTTGACCAATCTCCTATTTTGTCCTGCCTGAAAAGCCGGGCGGTGGGATACCACGGGCTGTCGTTCCTTTCCGTGAGCCACCGGTAATCCGCGACATAGGATAACAACAGCCACAGCGGTTTGCCCATGGCGCCGGCCAGGTGCGCGACCGAGGTGTCCACGGTAATGATCAAATCCAATTCGGCGACCAGGGCCGCCGTATCGGAAAAGTCATGCAGCGCTTCACTATGGGAGCGAAGTTGCGTGAATTCCTTCGATTCAGTCCGGTCGTCCGTCCGCAGCTCCTTTTGCAGTGAATGAAATTCACAATCCAGGCGCAGCAGGGGCATCAGCGTTCGCAGGGCCATACTGCGATGACGGTCATTGCTGTGGCTCGCGGCGCCGGACCAGGCCAGGCCTATTCGCGGCTTGCTCTTTGGCCCCAGCCGTTCACGCCACATGGCCCGCTTTTGCGCATCGGCGACCAGGTAAGGGATTGGCGCCGGTATGCTGTCGACGGTAGTAGCGAAGGCCAGGGGTAAGCTCATCAAAGGGCTATGCCGATCGAATCCGGGCAGGATGTCGCCCTTCTCGACCAAGGTAAAATCGCCTTTTAGCGTGCGCAGTAGCGGTGCCAGCGTGGTGGGCACCTCCAAAATGACCTTGGCGCCCAGCGCGGCGACCATGGGAACGTAACGGACGAACTGGATGGTATCGCCCAGGCCCTGTTCGGCATGCAGCAGGATGGTCTGGCCGTCCAGCGGCGCATCGTTCAGCCACAGAGGCTGCTGGAAATTCCTGGCGAAGTCTTTCTGCTTGCCGGTTTTCCAGCGCCATTCATGGAGTCGCCAACCTTCCCGGTAATTCCCCAGTAGCAACAGCAGCAGGCCCTTATTATAGTTGGCCTCAGCGAAGTCGGGTTTGAGGGCAAGGGCCTTGTCGAAACTGGCCAAGGCCTCCCGATAGCGGCCCAGGTCGATGAGTAAGTTTCCCTGGTTGCTGTAGATCTCCGCGATGCCGGGATTGAGGGCGATCGCTTCGGCGTAGGCGCTCAAGGCCTCGTCGTAACGCTGCAGCGCCCTCAGAACATTGCCCCGATTACTGTGGGACTCGGCGGAGTCCGGATTGAGCGCGATGGCCCTCTCGTAAGCGGCCAGGGCCTCGTCAAACCGGCCCAGGGTTTCCAGTGCGGTCGCCCGATTGTGATGGGCCGTCACGGAGTTCGCATCGAATGACAGCGCCTTATCGTAGGCGGCCAGTACCTCCTCGAAGCGGTTCAGCGCCTTGAGCGCCACGGCTCTATTGTTATAGGCCTCCGCATAATCGGGCCTGAGTGAGGTCACTTTATGGAAACTGGCCAGGGCCGCATCGTAGCGCCGCATCAGAAGCTGCACCGCACCCTGATTGTGATAGGCGTTCACGTAGTCGGGCCTTAAGGCGATGGCCTCGGCGTAAGCGGCCAGGGCCTCATCATACCGCCGCAGATCCTTCAACACGTTGCCCCGGTTGTTATGGGCCTCCGCGAAATCGGGCTTCAATGACAGCGTCTTGTCGTAACCGGCCAGGGCCTCGTCGAAACGCTTCAGTATCGAAAGCACCTTGGCCCGGTTGAAATGAACGGCAAAATTATCCGGTTGCACGGCACTGGCTTCGGTGAGGCACTTCAGTGCCTCATCAAAGCGTCCCATCCGCCCGCATAGAATCCCCTTCCCGTGCAAGGCTTCAAAATTATCGGGCTCAACGTCGAGCGCCAGTTGATAATTCCCCAACGATTCCTGCAATTTTCCTTGTTGCTGGCAGGAGACAGCGTGCTCTAGCAGCGTCGCGACTTGCTTAGAGGATGTAGGGGGATTCGGATCCATAATGGCTATTATGTCGTTACAGCGGGGAAAGACAAAGCGCGCGGTCAATGCCCGGTATTTGTAGGGCGCAATAAGCGCATCGCATTGCGCCGCATTTATCCTGTGTTCAATGCCCCAATTTTGCCGGTTTATGCGAAAAGGCGAAGATGAAGAAAGCGATCAACGCCATCAGCGTCGCCGAGGCCGAGTAACGGCTGAGCTCCAGGCCCCCATCGTTTATGGGTTTGTCCAGAAAGTCGCCGACCACCGCGCCCAGCGGTCGGGTAAGGATGAATGCCGTCCAGAACAGCACCGTATGGGAAATGCTGGTTCGATAATAAGCCGCCGCAATAATCGCCAACATGGCCCCAAAAACAATAGCGCCGCCGCCGTAGCCAAGGCCCGCCGTATCCGCCGTCCAGTCGCCGAGGGCGGTGCCAAGGGTCTGAGAGAACATGATCGTTATCCAGTAAAACATCTCGGATTTTGGCGAACTCACGCTGTCCACCGCCACCGAACCAAGGGTGCGATACCAGATAAAAAGCGATACCAGGAGCAGGCTGAGCAAAAGCGCCGTTCCGCCCGCATAACCGATACCCAGGGAACGATCCGCGAAATCCGCCAGTGTGGTTCCCACCGTGGTCGTCGCGATAATTGTTACCCAGTAGATGACCGGATGGAACTTCTTCGCGGAAATCTGCACGAATACAGTACCGATGAATATGGCCGCGAATATCCCGGTGCTGACGAGATAACCGAGATTCAACGACATGGATACGGCGTCTCCGCCGGTCTCGCCGAGGGTTGTAGCGAGAATTTTGATTATCCAGAAGACCAGTGTTACCTCTGGAACCTTACTAAATATCTCTTGCTCTCTTGCGTTCATTTATTTCTCTTTTTGTTCATATGGATACCGCGTCATATTCACTAAAGTAAAAATCCGCGTTCGCCTATTCTGACCGGGGCTTTGTCAGTTAATTCCACTACCCATGCCCTTGTTTGTGATTCATCAATGCGGATTCCGTCATCCTGGCAGAGGATTTAAACCTCATGAAACATGATGATTTACGGATACAGGCAAACAGTTCTTTTATGCATTAAAT
>CAZOTG010000048.1:0-10882 GCA_964582585.1 uncultured Chromatiaceae bacterium
TATTGGCGGGCGTCCTGTCCACCAACCTGCCGGTGCCGTCCTCCCCGTGGCATTAGGCGCAGTGATAATCGATCAGTTCCTTGCCCGTTGTGTGTCTGGGATGGTCGTGATGGTCGCGATTCTTGGAACAGCCCGCCAGGCCCATTCCGGCAATCGCGCATACCGTCGCATAAAGCAAAAGGGTTCGGGGTATATGTGTCATGAGCATCCCTGCCTGCAACCCTAGTGTCAGGAGCAGGCTTAGAGTGGATGATTCATCGAAGCGGAATTCATTTTCAGGCAATTATGCGAACGCATTCAGCAAACTGCCTTTGCTCGAGTCCGTAAATGTTTCCGGCGCGCCGACGTCGGTATACGAGCTTGCCGCGCCGGTCGGCTTCACGGCCTGGGCACTCGGGCCATTGGCCGCCGCTTCGGCAGCCTCGATCTCCCTGATACGATTCTGGTCCACATTGATCTTGCTGGACAGTTCCTGAATGGCGGCCTTGCCTTCCGGCGTACTGGACGTTGTCGGGCAATTGACGCAATCCGACAATTGCTTCTTGAATTGGGCCACCTCCGCGTGGAGGGCCGCCCTTGAAAGGTAACCACTGGCGACGCCAGCTGCCGCACTTGATCCTATAGAATCCGACATACGAACTTACCGGTGAAAATCACTTGCTCTAGGATGATAGCGACCGAAACCACCGAAGCTTAAAATGCGCCTCCTCCGACTGTCGGTCCATGAATAGTTGAGTCAAACTGTGGAACATCCAGCCGAGATTTCTCACGACATCTTGTGTATTAGATTTTTCTAATATATATTCATTCCATGCCTTGGTCCCGGGAGCGGAGGTTGGGGAGAGTCCCGCGAACCTCAGCAAATCATCTCTACCCTGACCCGCTTCGGCTTGCGCCGCTTTATACGGATTAGGTCGTCAAACTATATCGATGACGTGAACCGCTACGCCATTCACCCGGGAGAAATCCCATGACAAGATATTTTTAGCAGGCGCTTCTTTCAAACGGCAGGCTGGACTATCATAATCATGAAAATGCTGGAAGCGACATCCGGCCATACGCCCTCTAAGGACGGCGTATCACCTTCAACCTGAATGTGTGAGATAAATAAGGAGGCTATATGGCTGACGAATCCATACGCAAAGAAATGGATGCCTTAAAAGCGGACATGGCTCAACTACGGGAAGACATCATCGGATTGACCGAAGCCGTCAAAGGCACCGCCTCCGAAAATGTCGCGGGCGCCAAAGCGCAGGCTGAAGAACGCATACACAGGGCATGGGAGGATATCGAGCAAAGATTCGAGGAACTGCTCAACGAGGGCAAGGCCACATTCGATAAAGCCGAACATAAGGTAGGGGAACATCCCACCGGCAGCGTACTGACCGCCTTCGGGCTTGGTTTCATCATTGCCAAATTGCTCGATGTAGGAGGCCGGCGCTGACAAACCTGACGGAATATATCATCGCCCTGGCGGATCTTCTGGAAGCCGAGGGCCGGGTGCTGCGGCGCAACGCCATGCGCACCGGTGTGGGACTGGCGATTCTGGCGGCAGCAAGCTTTCTCGCATTGATGGGCCTGGGTGTTTGTCTGTGGGCGGCTTATCAAGGCCTGGCCGGACAGTTGGGCCCGGTAAATGCCGCTTTCTTGATTGGTATACTGATGTTGCTCCTGGCAGGACTGATGGCATGGACCGCGATACGCCTCGCGCGTTAACCCCGGAAGAGGCGAAGGCCAGGCTGCGCGCGGCCGCGCAAAGCGCCAGCCCGAGGGTTTGGATCAGCCAGCACAAATGGGGCATTCTCGCCGTAGCGCTGGCCGGCGGCTTCCTCGCCGGACGTACGCGCGTCCCGATCATGGCCCGCGCGATAATGATGCAGCAACTCACCCCGCTGTTATTGTCCGCGTTATCGCAAAAGCGCAGCAATTAACAAGGACCGCAGGGCGGGAAGCCCTATTGGACCACCTTAGCGAGTCACCGAACAGGCCGGACGAAAATATAGATAGCTTATTTGCAGAATTTAGTATATGGTGCCGTCCGGTAGCAGATTTTTTCTAGCGGTTCCGGTAGCTCCTCGCAGTGTGTAGTACAGCAGACCCTCCCGTGATATCACCAAGCGACAATCTGCATACTAATACATTGTCAATTTTTATTTTGAGGTAACCAGAATGGCTACAGGTACAGTAAAGTGGTTCAACGACAGCAAGGGCTTTGGATTCATCACGCCGGCCGATGGCAGCGCCGATGTCTTCGTGCATCACAATTCGATCCAGGCAAGCGGCTTCAAGTCGCTGGCTGAAGGGCAGCAGGTGACTTATGACACCGAGCGCGGCCCCAAGGGTCTGAACGCGACCAACGTTGTCCCGCAATAAGTAAACCCAGGTAGGTTTTTCACCTGGACAAAAGCCCCGCTACGGCGGGGCTTTTTTTGCCCGAAACAAACAACACACCCTTTGCTGGCACCGTCATTCCAGCGACTACCCTAGAGGACATAAAAGCCGGAATCCAGGGTTGGAAAAATCACCGGCCGACAGGCCAACTATTTCGGCTTCCCATCCATGTCGACGCGCTTTCCCTGAGACAGCGAAGTGATATAGCTCACCAACTCGGTCATCTCGGCACTGTCATAAGCGGGCGGCTTTCCCTTCAGAGCGGCGCCGACACAATGCCGCACCTGATCCAGCAGCGTCTTCACCCGATGATTCTCCGCGTCGTAGCGGGGAAAGATAGCCGCCGCGTTGTTGAGGCTGGCAAACTTTTTACCGTTGGGGAGCTCGCTCATGGCCGTCCCGCCCTCCTTGTGGCAGGTAGTGCAATGCCTGCCATTTCCATCGAAGGTCGCGGTCATGAACAGCGCCTTGCCCCGCTCCACCACCTGCTGCAGCGAATCGCCGTCCGCCGCGGCATCGGCCGATGCGCTGGCAACGACCATAACCAGACCCATGATCATCGAAAAGACATTTAATTTATTGTGTGCCATATTGAGTTCCTTCACAGTTCATCAAAACATACAAGCAGCCGGGGACGAATGACCATCCGCTTCCCCATCAGACCCGGCTTTCCTGAAAAAATTCTAGGACAGCAGCCCCATACGGCGGAACGCCCTTCGGGCTTCCGCCCTACCATACACCCGTAGGGCGGATGCGTGACAACGCGATCAGCAGGGGGACATTACCCCTTCC
Source organism: uncultured Chromatiaceae bacterium (assembly GCA_964582585.1). GTDB lineage: Bacteria > Pseudomonadota > Gammaproteobacteria > DRLM01 > DRLM01 > JARRQJ01. Next base: position 3,184 of record CAZOTG010000048.1, read on the forward strand.
GCGAAAGCTCGTGGAGTTCGGAAACGCCAAGCGTCTGCTCAGCAAAAGCCGACGCGCTCTCCCAAACCATGATCGCACGCTTGCGCGCCTGTCCCCAGCGGTAATCGCCCACCACGCCGGTCTCGCGAATCACGCGATGGCAGGGAATAAGATAGGCCAAGGGATTCTTCCCAACCGCACTCCCCACGGCACGGGCAGCAGCGGGCTTGCCGAGCGCCGACGCCAGGCGCCCGTAACTGACCAGGGTCCCCGGTTGGACTTGCAACAAGGCTCGCCATACCCGCACCTGAAACGCCGTGCCTTGCACAAACGCCCGCAAGGCCGGCCCCGATGGGGAGCGGCCAGGCGGCGCGAATATCCTGTCGGCCAGCCGCGCCGCAGTGGCATCGTCCCGACGCAGCCGGGCACGAGGCCAGTCCTCCTGAAGCGCGTTCCATTCCGTCTCACCGTTTTCAGACTCGGCGAAGGAGAGCTGACACATGCCGCGCGGGCTCTCGGCTCCCAAACAAGGCCCGAACGGACTATCGGCGAAACCGGCGGAAATCGTCCAGCCCTCGCCGCCGGATTTCAATTCGCCGGGCGAGGCCGCCTCCAGGCTGATACAAAGATCATGCAGACGGCCCGGACCGGACAGTCCCGACAGCAGCGCGGCATCCATCACGCTGTCGCCCTTGCGCAGCAATTCCTTGGCGTGGGATAGGGTAAGGCACTGCAGAAAGTCCTTGGGGGTGATAGCCGCCCAGGCTGAGAACAAGCGGTGGAAGTGGAATGGGCTCAAGCCGATGTAGTCGGCCAGGCTTGCCAGATCAGGTTGATGGGTGTGACACTCATCCAGGTAACGGATGACGAGGGCGATGCGCTGGTAATCGTTCATGTGGCTATTCTGCCACGACGGGCTTTTAGCTCCCACCCGATTCTTGCGCTATTTTAGGCATCAGGCGGAACACGCTACGCGTTTCCGCCCTACGCTTGCTGAAATAGAGAGAGCTTTTTTACTTCCCGATACTGCGCTTGAGCGCCTGACCACTTTTTTCCAGGGCATTGCCGCCCGACTCGACCAACCGGTCCTTGAGCGACACCTCATGGAAGGGATTACTGTAGAGTGGCTGCTCTTTGCCCAAATTGACGCCGAACCATAGACCAAGCACGATTCCCACGCAAAATCCGATCAACAGTTTTTTGATTCCGAACACATGCGGCTCCCGTTTATTGGCTGCAGTACATTATCGGTCCGAGGAAGAGAAATTTAAGCACAGAACCCTACACAAAAAATGGGGCAGAGCGCACATACCGGTAACATTAGAATCCAAGTTTATTGTTGGGCGCCCCCGCGACCTTTATTCAGCAGCCATTTCTCGGCATCACTTACCGACGAGAACACCATCACGGGCAGACCGCGATTGACCGCCACGGTTTCAGCAAATTTCATAAGGTCGCCCATAGCGTTTACATCTACGTACGCAATCGCCTCGAAGCGTCCTCGGGCGCTGATTATCGCGATTGCTCAACTAACCATGGCCTGTTCTCTACTATACTACATATTTTTTAATGGCGATTTACATTACAATGGTTTCTCGCACCCTCTGGCATTTGTAAGCTTTAGCGTAGTTGCGGCAAGATTGCAGAATGGCCAAAACGACTGAAGAATATTAATGCATTAAGGAAGCATGATGTATCGCAACTACCTGACCGCCATCCTGTGTGTTCTTATCTTAGCGGGGTGTGTCGCGACCCATCGCTACGAATTGTCCAAAGACGATAAAGGGCACCTGGTGCGGCTCGACACCCGGACCGGCGAAGTAATGATGATAGAAGACGGTCAACTGATACCCGTGCAGGGAGAAACCACACCCGAGTTTAAACCCACCCCAGAAACCACCCATGTCACGTTGCCCAACGACGGCAAGACATGGCCGCCGCTCACCTTGGCGGAACTGGGTAATGCCAAGGCGGCGCTCACCACCTACTGGGACAACGGCAAGCTGCACTACGATATCCAACTTTATCCATTATCGAAAAGACTGAAACTCCTGTATGACGGCTATTACAACAATTCCAGCTTCTCCATGACAGTTAACGACGAGGCCGGCAAGCAAGTAGCCTGGACCACCGTGCCGGCTGGCCGACTGAAACACACCATCAACAAAATGCGCAACATGGAGAAAGTGTCCGCGGAGGGTGTCATTCTGATGACCAGGCAGGAGTACGACAGCCTCGCCGATTGGCAGTTGCAGTGGAACCCGTGATGGACGAAATATCGATGACCAGAATCAGGACATCGGCCTGAAAAGCCTACAAAGCCTGCCATCCAAACCTATCGATCTGGCCCCTTTGGTTGTTTATTTCGCCTACCTGGAGCCAACCGTCCGGCCCATCGCGCTTCATTGACGGACAGCGGGGATATCAGTCTTTGGTACCGCCGCCCTTCACCGGCGCTTTACCGACGTTGCCAGAGTGCACGGCCCACGCATACATGGTAAAGAGCTTATTGACTTCACGCTGATCACCAAAGCGGAAATCGAAGTACATTGCGCTCTCGGAATCGGTCGGATCCGACGTGGCCGTCCAATAGTAGTCGTTCTGGAGGTTGGTGAAGGGGCCCTTGTTCTCAAAGGTACCATCGGTATGTTGGCATTGGCCCTTCGAATCGCAGAGGTCCGTGTAAGCCGCGTTGCCCAGCACATTGTAGAACAAGTTACCCATCTCGCTGCCCAGGCATCTGAAGCCCCGGGATACGCCGGCAATTTGGGTATCACAGGCGGGATCCGGTTGCGGGGCATCAGGCAGTCTCCAACCGGTAACACCATTGATATTCAGATTCGCGGCCCACTCCATGGCCCCTTTCCAGATCATGGGTCCGTTCACATCCGCATCGGCCATCCATGTCAAATCGGCCTCAGGATCGTAATAGGCCTGGTAGTCGGTGCCGCCGGGCGTCGCCGGCAGAACACCTATCAGCTTCGATTCGGCTCCAATGACCGTTTCAGCCGAGACTCCCCACAACAACAACCCAAAACACAAAGCGCACACACCACTCAGCTTATACATCTACTTCTCCCTCGGGTTCTCTCCGGCTCCACGGAGAGCATTGTTAAGAATTAATGATTGGCCAACACCCAGTCAGCCAATTTCGTCGTCATTATACAAGCGATGCATCGTTTCATCCTGATACGCGATAGCACAGCTCCCGCCAATAACAATATTTTGAGTAAGGGTATTGGCGGGGAGATTCGAATCCCTGAACGGAATGGATAATGGCCTTCCAGGACACACCTAGGCAGACTGAGCCGCCCCTGATTATTCACCGCTTTCGGTTGCTGAACGATCAGTTCATGGGATGACGTTTAAAAAAGTCCCAAATAAGATCTGTAGCATTCAGTTTATCTGAAGTGTTACCGACAAGAAATCTCGGCAAAGAGCTGGTACCGCCAGGCCAGGTATGGCCCATCCCTTCGACCGTATAGAAGACCACTTCAGCCCCGCCCCTGCAACCGTCGTAGTCAAGCGCGCGAACACCATCGGAATCATCACGCAGGGTACGCGGCCGACTCCGGCAGCCCGAAACCTCTGCCCAATGCCGCACGGTATCTTTCAACGGCGGCCGCCAGTCGACCTTACTCCAGTTTTTCACATCGCCGCCTTCAATCGGGTTGCGGGGATCCGCCGTGCCGTGAATGTAAATCAAAGATACTGCACGGCCAAAATGCGGATCCTTTAATCGCAGACCACTGGAGGCCACCGGCGCGATGGCGGCTATTTGATCGGAAAGTTCCACGCCCAGACGAAAGGCCATGGATGAACCGTTGGAAAAGCCGGACACATAGATACGCTTGGGATCAACATTAAAATGATGCTTGAGATCGGCGATCATGGCGCGAGCAAATCCCGTATCGTCGGCATTGACCTCGCCCGCATATAAGCGGCTGGAGCCGTCATTCCAAGTCTGAGGATTGCGTAAAAAACTCGGTGGCCGGTTCGGGTCCTTGCGAATGCCCTGGGGGAAAACGCCGATAAAGCCGGCCTCGTCCGCTTTTGCCACCCACCCGGTTTCATGCATGACGTGCTCCACGGTACCCCCTCCACCGTGGAACATAATTACGACCGGCGTGGCCTGATTCTTATCGTAGCCGCGCGGCACGTGGACCACATACTCACGCTTCAAGCCGGATACCTCCAGGGTATAGGTAGCAGTACCCACCTGGCTATCACTGGACGCCGCTTCCCGGCTACGCACACTATTGCACGCAGCGACCAAAAGTACGCCGATCACTCCGGCAACGACAAGACGGATGCGACTTCTTTTCATCTTCCTATTCAAAAAACTGTGGAAACAAAGGAGACAGTGTCATTTTTGGCCGTCAATATGCCCTATTTCTTTGAAGAAGAATCGAGGCGCTGGAATTCCAACTTCAGAGCTTGAGGAAGATCGGACTTGGCGATTTCGTAGACGTTGATGCCGCCCGTCGGCTTGCCGCAAACGGCAATGCCCTCGCGACCGTCGTAGGACTTTCGACGCGTGATTATGGAGATACCGTTGCGGATGAGTTCCTGGGCCATCGCTTCGAGCGATATGCCTCGGGTTGTCTCGCAGTGCAGAGTGCCGTCGGGTTTGTAGACGAAGGCAGTTTCGACTTCGTCCGATTGTTGACCCCAGGCAGAGGGGAGCAGCAAGGCTAAGCCCAGCGATACCGCCAAATAGAGGCCTCGCTTCATTCGCGGCTACCTAATGATAGAGGCTGGCTCAAACACATCTGTCCCCTTTTTGTTATTTTTAAACTAAATGCTTATCTCAACACCGGCCACTTTATTGGCCGCATTGAACTCCGGTGCACACTCAATCAGGCGGCTGGCCTTGATCTTCTTTTTATTCACCAGATAATTTTTCACGCCCGCGCTGCGCGCCGCCGCGATTTTCTTGAGTTCGGCGATTTGAGCCTCTGACGGCGGCTCTGGCTGAGCTGGCTGCCCCTTCTTGCCATCATCCTGTTTCGTTTTTTCCGGCACAGGGAATAACTTCTCTAAGTCGGCATTATTGCTAATACCGCACAGCGTTAAGTGCACACCGGGACGCTCGGCCATTAGTTTTGACAGCTTATCAAGCTGCTCCTCATGCTCGGAAGCAAGTTTGGATTCGCCGGCCTCGTAAACAACGGGCTCGAAACGAAGCGCGGTCGCAAGATCAAATAATGATTTGGCGCCCAATACCAGGCCAAAGGGCGTATAATATTGGAGCACCGCCGCCGTAATGGCTTTCGACGTGGCCTTTATGATTGCATCATTGGGGTTGAACTCCGGGTTATCGACGTCCCCTGTTACCGGGATATCGAGACGAATAGCGTTATCCCTGTCACGCAACAACGATAAAGAAGCGTTCAATGGGAAGCCGAACTCGCTGTTAAGTTTCTCAGCCTCCTTTTTGCTAAGCGCTTTCAGCTCAAATTGATTGAGCGTGAGGCCCATGTTACTGTTAATTATGCCCTTGTCGATATCGAGCGTTAAATCAGCATCCAGCTGACCGCTTCGAATATTGTGCCCCATATATTGCTTGGTAAATGGCGCGAAGGCACGCAAGTCGAGTCCGGCGATCTCCCCTTTACCCTTGATCGATGGCTTTTCGGCCAAGAGCATTAGATCGGCATCCAGCTTGAAACCGCCATGTTCGCCTATGGTCATGGAGAGATTCAGGTGGCTAGGATCGTCCGGAGTCTTGCTATCGAGCTTGCCGAAAGTCATGCCGACGGAATGAATATCAACGGTAAAGCGCTCTTTAAGACTGTCGTCAACAAACACGATGTGTTTGCTGGCCTTAAAAATAAACTTATCCAGCGAATAACTGAACGGCCTTTCTTCAGCAGCGGTGGCCGTTATCTCCGGTGCATCTTCAGCTGGCTTTTCGGTTTTAGCGGGTATCCACTGCGCAAGGTCCGTGTGCCCGCCTTTATCGATGTAAATATATGCCCGAGCACCCTCAAGCCTGACAACACCCAGTTTTAAATCGTTTAATTGCGCAAGCTTAATCGGTTGAATGCTAAGGCTGTCAAAACCCGCCACCTGCGCATCAGCAGTAGCGGCACCAGGCTTACGCTGCAACGCACTCAGGTTATTTACATCAACCTTGTCGATGCTCACATTCCGCAGCGTTTCGACTTTAACGTTCTCGACACTGATCCCGTCGACGGAAAGCAGGCTGCGCTTGAGCAAGTTATTGTTGAGCGCGATACCACGCAAATTCAGCACGCCTGCAATATATAACGGTGGTGTATCGGGCGTTTTATCTTGCTCCGACGCCTTGAAATCAATATCTCCTCTCCAGTCAAAACCGGCTAGAGAAGCGCAGTAATCAATGATCGGCTGTTCTCCATCCGAAAATTGCTGAGCACAAAGCTCAATATCAGAAAGCGCAATGGTTTTTATCGTTATATCCCAGGGTTTTCCCGGAACCTGATCCTCCGGCGCAGAAACTTCCTCCGCCTGCCCTGCTTCGCTCGCAGATTTAATCTCAAGGCCGGCGATATTCATTACGCCATGCCTATAAAACGCAGCGTCAAGCTTGAGGCCGCTGACCTCGATGGAGTCGACAACAACTAGATTATCGAGCAGAGGTCTCCATTGCCATTTGACACCGAAGCGACCGAGCGAGAAGCCTCTCCCCGTGTCACTTTTTCCGGAAACATTGGTAATCGCAAAGCTTCCATCAAGTAACTTGATTTCAACCTCGCCGATATCGGACTTGATACCGTTAGCCTCAAACCATGATTTGGCGCCCATCTTTATTGCCAGCGGCAAGGATACCCTGATCAGCGCCAGCAAGATGAGAATGACAAAAAATGCCAGTAGAATTCTGGCTGTCCATGGTCGGTTGGCTGCGATGCTTTTGTACTGACCTATAACAGACATGTTTTTTTGCACATTTCATTAAGGCGAAGTTAAACTTTACTCGAACAAGAGGCGATAGACGATACCTGGATTGGCATGACATGTGCTGGAGAAACCCTGAATATAGAGGAACGCCTATTGATATTAGAGGAAATTCCCCTCTGGCCCTATCCCCGCAGTATGACTGGGAATAACGTGGAGCTTCATAACTGGGGTCAGTTTATAGTTTTCGCCAATATTAGAGAGAACTCTGATCTCACCCCACTTATTGTTTAGAGGGGAACAGCGAGTCTAAGCCTAGCGATACCACCAAATAGAGGCTTTTCTTCATTTGAGGTTACCTAACGATAGAGGCTGGCTCAAATAAATCTGTCCCCTTTGGCTGGTGATCTTCCACCTCCTTGTGGATCAGGCTTGTAAGGAAAAGCTATATTAGCAAAAGCTGTGATCTGATCCCGATTATTGCTCGCCTTTGCCTTTGCCTTTGCCTTTTCCGTTGCCGGGCTTTTCTTCTACGGAGTCGCCTTCTTCCTGCTTGGCTGCTAGTACCTTTTCCGCCTTTTCTTCGTTCTTGTCCTTGGCCACCGCCTTTTTATCCGCTTGTTTTTTCTCGGCCTCCTGCTTTTTACCCGATACTTTGTGTTGCTTCGCTGCTTGTTGCTTGTTACGGCGACTTGTCATACCGGCAGTTTTCTGCGACTGCTCATGATCCACAGCGGATTTATTCCCATGAGCCTGTGCTTGCGCATTTTGATGCGCGCCCGTGGGGTTCATTTTGGTTTTACCGGCAATTTTATGTGTCACCGCGTCACGGGAATGATTG
>CAZOTG010000049.1:0-10828 GCA_964582585.1 uncultured Chromatiaceae bacterium
GGAAAACGTCCGGCGGGATTTCGTGGCCAACGTGTCCCACGAGATCAAGACGCCGGTCACCTCGATCAAACTGGCCGTCGAAACCCTAAGCGGCGGGGCCATGGAATCGGAGCCGGATCGGGAACGTTTCCTCAGGGTTATCCAGCGCCACACCGACCGGCTCTTATCATTGTTAACGCACGCACTCCATAGCCGTGCCTGCATTAAATGCCCACAGCACAAATGCCGTCCATACGATCTCAATTTGACCATATCATTCGCCACTCGCCGGGCGCGGCGCTTGCGCTTGTCATCACCACACTCATTACCGGCTGTGGAAACCATGACCGGCAAATCCAACATGCCGAAAAAACCATGAACGCCGTGCAGACCAGCGAAGGAGGTGGTTCGTCCTCACCCCTTCAGAAATGGTGCAGCGATTGCCATGCCCCGCCGATGCCAACCAGCCATAAGGCCCAGGAATGGCCGAATGTCGTTGCGCGGATGCAAAATCACCGCATCACCGAAGGTCTCGCCAAGATCGACGACCAGTCTTTAGGAAAACTTCTCGAGTATCTACAAAACCATGCGCAACCGTAATCTTAGCCGCCTCAGCCTTTCCCTGTTGTGCCTAACGTGGCTATTGTCGGCCTGCGAAGGACCGACCCCGGTGATGCCCGAACAGACTTGGGAGGGCACTAGCATCGACGTCGAAACCCGGCCGCCGCGACTGGAAAAAGGGATGAATGAATTTCTGATCATCGCCAGCAAAGACGTCAAGGGTAGAAGCATCCCCGTCCATGACCTGATCATTTCACTGGCCATCAACGACACGGGCCAGTGGCAGCAAGCCATCCAGGACGGCCATGTAGGCGCTTACCGCCGCGCCATGCGGGTAACAGATCCCGCCACCGACGTCCTGCTGGTGCGTATCGAACAGGGCAACCGTTCCGGAATCCTGCGCTTTCCGCTCAACGAGCAGCATCTCCCCTCGCAATCGCAATAGGCAATGACGGATAGTCTTGGTGGAGTTTCGCCAAATTGCGGCGTGCATACCCTTATTCGGCGGTATCGCGCCTGTTACCCGCGAGGCGTTTCTTCAACAATGCGCTGTCTTCCCAGCGACGCAGCAGGAGGATCTTCTCTCCCCCGCGCTGGTCGCTGCAATGGGGGCAGGTAAGATAGCTTAAGTACAACTCTTTTGGGCGCCGCCCGGCATCGACGATATCCATCTGTATCCGCTGCACCAGCTTGCGGCCGGTACTGAGGTTGCCGCAGTGAAGCCCGGCACGGACCCAGAAGGGTCTCGGCAGCACGTGGACATGCCTCGCCGGAGAGCGCGTGTTCTCCAATAAGCGAGTGATGCTGCCGCGAAAGAAACCGGTGCGAACCAGCACCATCCCCGGCCACTGTTCCTGAAGTTGCAAATGTATGATGGCCTGCTGCTGGCGCTTAACGTAAAGCTCATAGGCAAGCGGCATATGCATGAGTGTCGGAATGGGCAGGGAATGGACAAACTGGCCGCCAAGGTCAACGTCTTTACCGTCCCAATCGGGAAAATGCTCGGGACATCCGCATGAGAGCATCATTGCCGTTTATAAATGTCTATCGCAGTCATAAACACGTTGGTGAAAAACGTCCAGAAGCCGATGCCCATGACCGTGGAGGCGACGCTGATTATCGGGGCGTAATAGCGATGAACTTCCGGGACCCTCTTGGGATCCGTCAACAGCATATTGCCTTCGATGATCCCGAAGATGATCAGCAATACGTAGAAGGCGGAAACTCCGATGGCGACCCCCCAAAAGGAATAGTCGACCAGGCGTCTAGACCACAGCGGTTTGCCGCTGATCACCGGCAACAGATAGTAGGTGACCGCCATGCCGAGCATCACCAGGCCGCCAACCACATTAATATGCGCATGGGCAAGGGGATCGATCATATGCCCCGGGCCGCTCATAGGGCTGCCTATGGAGTCCAGATAGGCCCTGATGGGCGGCAACACCTGTAGTACGCCGTGGACGGTCCCGATGAAAAAGAAGGTTGCCGAGGCGACTAAAAACTTTATGAGATGATGGTGTTCAGAAGACGACTGCATACGGGAGGGGCCAGTTTTGATGAACTACGGAAAATCTTTGATCTAATGCCCCTGGCCCACATAAAAAGACCCCGGGCGCGCATCCGATAAATACGCGCCCTGGTTACTACCGCGAGCCTTTCGTGAGTGCGAGGACTATCCCCCGGCTGAAATCGTCAGATAAGGCAATATCACAAAAATCAAGAAAGCGATGCCAAACAAAACACCAAGAAAGCCCATATTGCTCATGTCAGATCCCCCTGAGATGTCCCAACCAATTCTTAGATATTTCCTAAGGCTAAGTCCCTAGAATCGCCATAATCTACCCAATTGAGGCGCCAGATGCAACCGGCGGGGCCAGGTTCGGGGAGCCCCTGGGTCATCCCTACTATGACGGCCAGAGGGGGCCTCAGCCGGCCGCAGACCCCCAAATAACTTGGTGAGGATCCCTGCCTCATTCGCGATCCAGCGGACTCCAGGACAGCCCCGGGGCCCTTGAACCCTCCCGGGGCATCCCCCGCCGACAACCCCTGTAGCCCCTTGCTTCAGCGGGTTAGCTGCATTACTATTACCGCACAAGATTATTGTGTTTGGCGTAGGGATTGGATATATTTCCCTATCGATGTTTGTTTGAAGGTTGGGAAGCAGGAGGGGGAAATCATGGTCTTAGATATTGGCGCATATATTTTGGTACCTATTTTTGTTTTTTCGATCATCATCGTCGGTGCCTACCTGGTGGCTGACATGGCGTTGGGCGATGTACTGCGCCGCCGCCAAGAAGAAGAACGCTCATAAAATAGCTCGTTTCGCGTTTAACCTTTCACACTAAAGCCCGGCCATGGCCGGGCTTTAGTGTTTCTGGTCCATGGCAAACCGTCAGTTCACTTCGTTATCTAGCGGGCTGAGTTCACGCACGCGGGCTCGGTAGTAGTCCGCCATCTTATCGTTTCCCTTATTGCTCTCCAGACGCCACATGGCCTTCAACGCGCCGACGTGGTCCGGGCGCACAGCTAGCACCGCAAGCAGCGCGCTACGCCGATCCCGTCCCCCCCTCAGGGCCTGGGGCAGCGACAGGAACATTTCATCAGCCAACCTGAAGCTGATCCAGCGGTCCTGAGGGTTGGCCTCGTAGGCAAGGCGCAACAGGCGCTGCGCCTTGAGGCTGTCCGTCTGCACGCCCTGCAACGCCGCCCGCCAGCTTCTTACCGCCAATTCCGTTGCGATATACGCGCGTTCAAAATTCTGCGCCTGACCGGCATCGATCTTGAGTTCCTCCTCCGCCGCTTCTACCGCGGGCCGCACCGCCAGTAAATAACCCAAGACTCCACCGAGATCGACCTCGCCGTTATAACGCGCCCGCGGCAGGAGGAACTCGATCTTGGGACGCCACTCATCCTCGACCACGCCGTCGTCGTCGGGGATGGGTCCCCAATAACGACCCAGCCAGGTCCATTCCCCTTCGCCGCCGGTCGCACCCTTTTGCTGCGCCGGCGTCAGTGCCGCCACGGAGTCCAATAGAGTGGATGCGCCCTGCCACGCATCCCGGGGACCGACCAGGGCGAGCCGGAAACCATCCATGAACAATAGCGCATGGGGGAACGCCTGCCTGAAACTGCGCAGGACAATGCGCAGCGAATGCACATCGAACTGATTCAGCGCCAGCCACTGCACGAACAACCCCCCCGGCGCCAAGCGCTCACGGGCACGGCGAAATTGCTGCACGGAAAGCAGATTCCCCCTGCCCACCAAATCTGGGTGAAACAGATCGCCGACGATCACATCATAGCGGGACGACCCGGCCCGCAGGAAACGGCGCGCATCATCCCGGATCACCGGCATCTTACTCATGACATCCTTATTGACCGGCGCGAACCATTTGCGCGCCGCCCGGATCGCCCCTTGGGACACTTCCACCGCCGTCATCGACACCTCCGGGAACCACAGGGCGCCGGCGGCGGAGATACCCGTCCCCAACCCCAGAAAAAGTACCTTGTGGGGCGCAGGATGCAGTAGCAACGGCAGCCGGGCCTGATTCTGCTGAACCACCACCGCCGTGGGATCCGAGGAGGCGTCCATCCGCCGCAGGTCCGCCAGCAGCAGGCGCTGACCGTCGTCCTGCTCCACCACATGGGTAATGGAAAGGGCATCTTCGTAGACAGCCAGATCCCGCACCTTAGGCTGGGTCGCCGGCAACAGCCGATCCACGGGAGGCAGGGTCATGACCGGGAAGGCCAGCAACAACAATACCGGAGCGGCCATGGCCGTCCGTGCCGAACGAGCCAGGGTGACACCGCATCCGAACAACAGTCCTGCCGCCAGGATGAGGGTCCCAGGCGTCCCCAGCCAGGGGATCAACAGGAATCCGCCAATCAGGGCGCCGCCGGCGGCCCCCACCGAGTTGGCGCCATACAGCCATGCGCCGGAAACATGCCCCCCCTCTTCCAACCGATTACTCAATAGAGGCAGCCATGCCCCCAGCAGCAAGGTCACCGGCAAGGTCGAGGCCATGATGGCCATCCCCTGGGAGGACAGGGCCGAGGATAAGGAGCTGTAGTCCTGATGCCGGTCCGCCCAACCCGCCATCAGGGGAAATCCCCACAGGCCCAGGAGCACAAAACCCGCCGCCAACAGCGGCAAGCCCGCCAGCCACGAGGGTCTGGAACGGCCGCGCACCCATAGACTACCCGCGCCGATCCCGATCAGGAACACACAAAGGATCACGGCAAGCACATATTCGGTACGTAGGAAGATCATGCCGTAGAGGCGCGTCCAACCCACCTCGAGCATCAAGGCGGCGGCCCCGATGCCGGCATACATGACCAGGTCCGTAGCGGCGGGACGCCTTCCCGACGCCGCACTGCTATCGCCAGGGGTGACAGGCAACGGCGGCACCAGCGACATCGCCAATACCGTCACCAATATCGCGATGAATAACCCCAGGGTCACGACGACGTATAAGGCGTGACTCCACCCCAATACTGGCAGCAAAACCAAGGGCAGCAGGGCTCCGACAGCGCCGCCCATGGTATTGATACCGTACACCTTCGCCAGGCTGACCCGCGCCGCCGCCAGGGCACGCAAGATCAAAGGAAAGCCAATACCCATGGCCAGGGCCGGAAGAAACAGCACCAGGAAGGCGGCCGCGGCTTGCAAGGCATACCACTGCGACAAGCTCGCATCCACCGCAACCGCCCCCAAGCCGCCATCGATCTTCTGAAATATAGCGGGCATGGCCAATGCGTAGAGTGCCACCAGGCCTTCCAGTATCCCTAACAACAGCAAAGGGCGTCTCAACTTGCCGCTTGTAGCGGCCCCCATCAAACTTCCGCCACCCAGCCCTGCCATAAAGGCCGCCACGGTGACGATCACACCAAAGATGCTGACGCCGAATTGCAGACCCAGCATCCGCACCCACAGAACTTCATAGGCAATGCTGGTGAGACCAGCTAAGAAATAGATAGAGACAAGCACTCGCGCCCACCCGGGATGGCGGGCCAAGGAAAGATCTGCCGCTGAGTCAGCGAGCGCCTCTTGCGTTCGCATGAAGGACCGAAAGAACCCTTAAAAGGGAAAGAACCAGACCATGGCCGCGACGGCGTGGGCAACGGCCAGAAAGGCGGTGAGTCCCGCGGTCACCGTATGGGCCACGAACACCTCCTTATTAAATAGGGCCATGGAAATGCCCAGTCCGGCAGTGGCCATTATTCCGATTAAAAGAAATGCGCCCATGATGAAGAGGATCTGGTGCCTGCGTTTATCGGGGATAGCCTTAACCCCGTGCTGCTCCGACTGATGCTCGATAAAACCCTGGAGCACTTCTCCTTTTTCGTCCGCATAGGTGGTAAACCCTGACACGCCGAATAAAAGGACACCGAAAAGAACTACCCATATGCCTCTGCGAAAACCGGTCATTCCATCTCCAGACAATAACTCAGTCAAAATCACACCAGCTCGGCGACGCCATCAGTCCACCGATGATTTGATATCCTTCGGGCCCCGCGATCGTCCATCGCCATCCTTATCCTTTGGGCGCAGGGTAAACCGCCAATACAGAATAACCATCAAAACCAGCGGCGCCACCACCAGGGGCATTAAAAACAGGAAAATCGCCCATGGGGTTTCTATGGTCACGTGAAACCAGCGATAACTGTCCGCGGCCGCCCAAGAGGCCTTAGGGAGCCACAGGGCAATCACCGCCAACACGCTGAGGGTGGGTCGTATCACAAAATTACTATTTAACATCTTGAGCGCACCGGATTCCAAAATAGGCCGACGCAAATTGCGGCCAGGCAAAATTACGGTGATAGGTGGATGTCGAAAACGGATCACTCTTCCAGGAGCCGCCTCGCAGGACCTTGTAACGTTTGTTGGTGTTGGCAAAATCCACCATCTTACCGGCTCCCAGCGTGTTTTCCGTCGCCGTAGGCTTTTTCAAGGCCTTCGCCCAGAACATATCCTCCGGGGCGCCCGATCCCGCATAAGGCAGGAAATCATCCGCAACCCATTCACTGACGTCCCCCGCCATGTCCATGACACCATCCGGACTTTTCCCTGAAGGATACGCGGTCACTTTGGTGGTGGAACCCACTTGGGCGTAGGTATTAAGCCGGCTGGGGTCCATTTTGTCGCCCCAGGGCCAGCGTCGACCATCCACCCCGCGCGCGGCCCGCTCCCACTCCGCCTCACTGGGCAGGCGTTTACCCGCCCACTCGGCATAGGCCTTGGCATCAAACCACGTCACCATGGTGACCGGATGCAGTTCCAGTCCCGGCGGAATCTTACCATTGACCCAATGCAAAGGCGGGCGGTGCCCGGTCGCGGCTACGAAGCGGGCGTATTGGGCGTTTGTGACGGGATATTTATCGATCTTATAGGCCGGCAAGGTCACCTTATGCTGGGGTTGATCCTGGACATCAGCGTGGGAATTGCTTGTCCCCATGATAAAGGTGCCGGCGGGGATGGTGATCATGGTGCTCAGCTCGTCCCACTGCTCCGGAGAGAGCAAGGCCTGCGCCCCGGCGACGGTATAGGATTTCGTCTGAGCGCCGTACTCGTCCTCGGTTTGCCGGAAACGCTCCTCTCCCGCCGCCCGCAAATGGTCATGTTGTTCCTTGAGGTCATAGGATACCTTCGCCCGCATCTCGTGCATGCGGCTTGCACCCAGATCCATGACATGAAGGATTCCACCGATAAAGGACACGACCACGCAGGTCACAAGCGTCGCCATTAAATACTTCTTGCGGCGGATAATATCCTCTTCCGACAAAGAAACATCTCTTCGTGCGTAACGCATCCTCATTTGTCGACACCTTCAACGGGACGCTTCTCTGGATGCATGGCCTCTTTTATCTCACGGCCGCCGCCGGCATCACTTCGTTGATATTTCTTGTGTAGCAGCCGTTTATTGGCAGTGCGTCCGTATGTTCTCTTGGTGATGATTTCACCTACCACGCCCCCGAAGGCGGCGAACTCCGCCGACACAACCGCGATCAGCAACCAGAATGACAGGGGCAGAACGATAGTGCCCTCCGGCGGCATCAGACCATGGTGTAATTCGTAAAAGCTGGCAATCCTCACGATGAGGGGAGAGAAATGTGCCAGTATCTTCCCTCCCAATCCGTAAATCAGGGACACAACGATTCCCGCGACAAACGGCACGGCGAATAAATCCAACACCCAAACGGGGCTAAAGGTCTCTACGCCAAAATAATATTCGAGTCTGACGCCCAGCAGCCTATCGCCGAAATAGACGATTCCCGCGCCGACCACGACGGCAAGCAGCGCCACGCCAAAATCACTCAGCCTGGTTTTGAGCACTCTATTCATCATTTGACGGCGCTTGGTATTTCTTTCCGGTTAATTTCTCATACTCCGCCTTCTTGGTCTCATCAAGATACCAAGGCTTGACCTTCAAACTGCTCATGTAGGTTGCAAGCAGGCGGCGCTCCTCATCCGGGAGTTGGGCGTAGGATGGCATCTGGAATTCCGGCTTTAAGCGTGACGGCAGGATAGCTTGCGGGCTTTCCGCGGAAAAATAATCATAGAACCATTGCTCATCCCGCAACGAACCAATGCCGTCCAGGGCCGGCGCCGGAACGGTCTCCAACATATTGCGAACCATCCACAAGCTATGGCAATCCGCGCAGCCAAGGCGCTTGTACAGTACCTCCGCCTTGTGCTTGAGTTCGGGAGACGCGGTGGTATAGAACGGAATCCCCTGATCCCGATCATCGATGGGAACCGTATGCATGGATCGATATGCGATCATGCCAATAACGAGCACGGCAATAAACGCCAATATGCCTTTCTCACCGGCCCGCATGTTTCGCCGCGTGCGCCTTGGCCCTTTCCTCTAAGTACTCCGCCCTCAGCTTCTCCTGCTTCTCGACTACGGCGCGCGACTTTGCATATTCTTCCGGATCCATTTTATTTTCGTCATCCTTGGTAAAGACGACATATTTAATGTCTTCGTCGAATTGACTATTTTTTGCCGCCCAGCGCAATGCGAAGACCGCGGCGATCAAAATCCCCGCCGCAACCACTATCCAAACATAAATAGTCCACCCATCGGGCAGATTTTCGATAAATTCCTTCATAGATCACCTCTTCTAAACAAGGAAGCCCTCAACCAACTGCAACCATCCAAAATACAGTGCGATCAATATGCCCATGATGATAGCACCAACCATGATCTTTTCACCTTTTTTGAGCGGGTTTCCTTTTTTAGGCAAATAAAGATAAATAATCACTGAAAATATAATGATGGATACAACCAGAAATCCGAAGATAAAGTGGCTGTACTGCTGGGATCGCAAGCTTTCTATGCTCATATCGATCCCAAAGACAGTCTTGTTGTCAGCGCTGACTGCAAGACTCGCGGGCGTGCTTCCCAATCGTATTACTGCATCCCACACGGCCAGCAGCGCCTCACTCAAATGCCACACACCAAACCACTCCTAACAAATAAGCCGTTAATTATACTACATCTCATTCCGGGACTCCGCAGACCTCTATCGACGGAGGGCCATCCCAAGCCAAATTAACTTTACATATTCAAAGCCATGGAACCTGAATGGTTAGACTCCGGACATGAAAAAATATCCCTGGGAATATCGTTTTTTGTATTCGGGCAGGAAAAATCCTTCCGGATTTAGTCCTTATCAGCCTGCCTGTCAAACCTTAGGCGGGGGCGTGCCCCCCCGGGAGATCTCATCATCCCTCCCGGAAAAGAAAAAGCCGCTCCGGAAGGAGCGGCTTAACGATCATCTGTAGCAAGAATTCAATTAGTTAAATACATCTTCCTTCTGTTCCTGCTGGTGCTTTTTCCAGTATTTATCCACCAACAGGGCACCATAGAGCGCAGGAAATACAAACACGCAGATAATGATTCCTGCAAATACCGCCGGGGCGTAATCTACATCAAACATAAGCTTCTCCCCTTTAATTTCCGTTAGTTAGTTTGCCTTGGTAATATCGGGTTTGCGCGTGAAGTGCGGCAAGCGCTTACATACGATGACCATGGCAATCACAAAGTAACTCACGTAAAACAAGTCAATGGTAAAGCCCTTGTCCCACCACGGTTGAACGCGTGAGCGTAACCCATCGGGGCGCCAGTTGCCCTCGAAATTGGCAAGCTGAACCTGAGGCCCTACAATATTATAGTTATCAAGGGTGTAAGGCCCCTTAGCTGATTCGAGCTCGCGGATTTGCCCGGCGATCATCTTGAGGTCGTCCCACTGAATGGGATGCCGCTCCAGCAGACCGGGATAACGCGCGTCATCGCCGTTCTTAAATACCTCCATGGCGCGGTCTGTCAGGAACTTCATCTTCGCTTCCTTGGTCGGCAATGCCTGCACCTCGGGAGAGTCCATCAACGCCACCATCGGGGCATAGAGCTTGGCATTAGGACGCTGCCCCCAAATCGGCATGGTCACCAGGAATGCCGTGGTAATAGTCAGCGCTATCAAGAAGGTCAGCGGGAATGGCAGGCGGTTGTTTCCCTCCCACATGCCGCCGGTCTTCTCGCTGGACCACATATCTAAGTCGCGCTTGTTTTCTTCCTCGTCCGCCAAGGAATACAGGGGATTATCTAGTTTCCAGCCCATCTTATTCTCCTCCTCCTAAGCTTACTTTAAGCTGGTCAAAACCCAGTCGATTAATGAACGTATCGGAGCGTCGCGCGCGTACTCGGGCACTTCCGGCGGCACCGCGCTCTTTCCCTCGCGATATGCTTCATACTCCTTACGCCACTTGACGTAATCGATGGGCTTGCCGTTGATATCCTTCTTACCCCACAGGTAGTCAAAGCGGGGCATGATGGAATTGGGCTGCACCAAGCGCGGGTTGAAGAAGTGCATCATCATCCACTCGCGGGAGGAGTTTCTCGACGCGACATGGAGGATATCCGGGGCCTTACGATCGGAACCGAATGCCGTAGGCATCTCGCCGTTGAAGTCCCCGAGGTAGGGCGGCGTGCCGAACACCTGCCAATCCTGAGTATGCTCCGGGAGCAGTGTGTGACACCACCAGCAGCCTTGGGAGATGTAGATCGTTTTCCCATGGCCGATGTAGCGGATGTTGGCGTCGCCCGCCGCCTTCAGCGTCTCATCCGGTGTCCAGCCGTTAAGCGCCGTCTCATTGGCGACATAGGGCCACTCCTGACCATTCACGTCCGCATATTTGATGGTGTAGACACCACCTGCCGCCTTGCTGACCTGATCAAGCTTGCCTCGCTCCATACTGAGGCGCTTTACGGTCGGGCCCAGGTTATCG
>CAZOTG010000050.1:0-10525 GCA_964582585.1 uncultured Chromatiaceae bacterium
CCATCGTCGCCGAGGTTAAGGATGCCATGCGCGATTCCATTCCGCCGGCGCAATTCGATGTGGTGGTGGTCGCCCACTATCTGGAGCGCGCCCTGACCCAGGCCATCGTCAACGCCCTCAAGGTGGGCGGCCTGTTGTTCTATCAAACCTTCACCCGTACCGCCGTTAGCGCCGAGGGTCCGCAAAAAGACGAGTGGCGACTCGCCGATGGCGAATTGCTGACCATGTTTTCACCGCTGCGGCCCTTGGTGTATCGCGAGGAGGGACGGGTCGGCGATATCACCCAGGGGTTTCGCGACAAGGCCTTGCTGGTGTCGGTCAAGGAGCCGGGTCGCCTGGGTGATTGCGTGCAGGCGGCGCAGGATTAACAATCAGATTGACCACGGAGGACACGGAGAAGCTTTAAAAAGTTTCGGGTTTGGAGTTGATCAAGCCGAACCCGCGACTCTAAACTCCGAACTAGTAACTTATCTTAGCCGGGATTGTGCGCGGTGATGGTCCAGGAGCTGGAATCCATGACGATGCGGCCGTCTTGCTCGTAGCGGGCGAGGCTGGTGCGCAAGGCGTCCTCAATCTCGGCTTGGCGCCGTTCCGCCTCTGCTCCCGCCTCGCGGAAGATTTCACCGGCGGGGCCCAGGGCCAATTGAAATTGCATGGCCTGTTCCACCGTGCTGCCCACCATGACCGGGCCGTCGGCGCGCTCGAAACTCACGTCATCGAAACCGGCCGCTTTGAGCTGGGCAGTCACCAGGGAAGGGCTCGCCATGGAGAACGGACCCGGTCCACAGGTCTGGGCATCCTCGCCCGGCGGCGGCAAAAAATTCGACACCACCTTCTTGGGTACGCCCAGCCAGGGATTGTCATCGATCGCCCGCCAGGTAATGAACACCAAGCGCCCGCCGGGTTTGAGGGCCTTGCGTACATTGCGCATCGCCGCCACCGGATTGGCGAAGAACATCATCCCGAATCGGGAAAAACATAGGTCGTATTCCGGCTGGAAGGGATGGGTTTCGACATCCGCCTCCAGGAAATGAACATGATCGAGGCCCGCGGCCGCGGCGTCCCGTCTGCCCTTTTCGAGAAAGGCGGCGCAGCAATCGAGCCCGATCACCGATCCCGTGGGTCCCGTCATCTTGGCCAGGCGTATCGCGGTATCGCCCCAGCCGCAGCCCACGTCCAACACCTTCGATCCGGGCGCCAGCTTGAGATTGGCCAGCGGTACCTCGCTGTGATAGCTCAAGCCCTCCATGAGGATGTTGCGGAAGCGCTCGAACTTTTCGACCAGCACCTCGTTCCAGAAGGCGACGAATTCATTCCTGAGTTCGTTGGATTCCGCCATGGCCGTTCCTCCCCCTCGTCCCCGGACCGGTAATGTAGCACTTTCGTTGATGAAGAATAATCGTGGAGGGCGCGGAATGAACGTATCCGAATGATTTTCTTTGTGAACTCAGCGCTTGATGAATTCTTGCCTCCCACTCCGGAATGGTGCGCAAGCGTGTATTGCCCCGCTGATGCTGTTCAGGCCTTTGTTGGATCGGTTTTTCGGCGTTTAACTCAACAATGCCACGGAGCACTCCAGCGGTGCCTGGCCGGGCGACATGTCTATCACTTGTCGCGGCCCAGGGGCTGATCCAAGCCGCGTTCACCGCCGGCGGCCAGTGGATTAAACGGCCGCGCATGCCTTAACCATTTTTTGCATCCATGTCATCGGAGTAGTCTGTGTCGAGGATGATGCGCGCTCTTTGTGTGTGTTGCGGTTCCACTTGCAGCTTGATCCAGCCCACCGCGATGTTGTAGAGCCAGTCGGTCTGCCCGAGATTCTCGTCCTTCAGCCAGCAGGGGATGCCCTCGGCCTCCAGCCGACCCTTGGCGATATGGGCCGCCGGCATGTTGTCAAAGGTGGCGACGGTAGTCAGTTTCACGGCGTTCTTTCCCGATAAAAGTTGTGAGTATAGTGAAAAATGGCCGATGTTTGAGCAGGCGGCGGTCGTTGCGGCACGTAGGTGTTAGAATAGCTTGCCTTGGCCATTTGCGGAGTTGCCCGTCCCTGTGCCGGGTCTGATTGGGAAGAAGTACATGTCGAACATACAAGAACAACTAGAAAAGCGCATCCTGATTTTAGACGGCGCCATGGGGACCATGATCCAGAGCTATCAGCTCTCGGAGCAGGATTACCGCGGCGAGCGCTTCAAGGATCACCCCGGCGACCTCAAGGGCAACAATGACCTGTTGTCCCTCACCCAGCCTAAGATCATCGGCGACATCCACCGCGCCTATCTGGAGGCGGGCGCCGACATCCTCGAGACCAATACCTTCAATTCCACCTCCATCGCCATGGCGGACTATCGCATGGAGGAACTGGTCTATGAGTTGAATCTGGCCGGCGCCCGGTTGGCGCGGGCCGCGGCGGATGAATACACCGCCAATGCTCCTGACAAGCCGCGCTTCGTCGCCGGCGTGCTCGGCCCCACCAACCGCACCGCCAGCATATCCCCGGATGTCAATAACCCGGGCTTTCGCAACACCAGCTTCGACCAATTGGCGGAGAGTTACGGCGAGTCTATCCGCGGCCTGGTGGAAGGCGGCGCGGACCTCCTGCTGGTGGAGACGGTGTTCGACACCCTGAACGCCAAGGCGGCCCTGTTCGCCATCGACGGCTATTTCGAGGCGCACGATGTCCGCCTGCCGGTGATGATCTCCGGCACCATCACCGACGCCTCGGGACGCACCCTGTCGGGGCAGACGGTACAGGCATTCTGGAATTCACTGCGCCATATCCGTCCCATGAGCTTCGGCTTCAACTGCGCCCTGGGGGCCAAGGAGCTGCGTCAGCATGTCGAGGAGCTTTCGGGTATCGCGGATACCTACGTCTCCGCCCATCCCAACGCCGGTCTGCCCAACGAGTTCGGCGGCTACGACGAGTCGCCCGAGGCCATGGCCCATGAGATCGAGGAGTGGGCACGCAGCGGCTTTCTCAATATCGTGGGTGGCTGCTGCGGCACGGGTCCCGCGCATATCAAGGCGATTCACGACGCGGTGGCGAACCATCCGCCGCGCGCCATCCCCGCCATCGAGCCGCAATGCCGCTTAAGCGGCCTGGAGCCGCTCAACATCGGGCCGGAGTCCCTGTTCGTCAACGTCGGCGAGCGCACCAACGTCACCGGTTCCGCGGCCTTCAAGAAGCTGATACTGAACGGTGAGTACGACAAGGCTCTGGCCGTGGCGCTCCAGCAGGTGGAAAACGGCGCGCAGATGATCGACATCAATATGGACGAGGCCATGCTGGACGGCGAGCAGGCCATGGTGACCTTCCTGAATCTCATCGCATCCGAGCCGGACATCGCCAAGGTGCCGGTGATGCTCGATTCTTCCAAGTGGAGCATCCTCGAGGCGGGCCTGAAGTGTCTGCAGGGCAAGGGGGTGGTGAACTCCATCAGCCTCAAGGAAGGTGAAGAGGCCTTCGTCACTCATGCCAGACTGGTACGCAAGTATGGTGCCGCCGTGGTGGTGATGGCCTTCGACGAACAGGGCCAGGCCGACACCAAGGAACGCAAGGTGGCGATCTGCGCGCGTAGCTACAAGATACTCACCGAGCGCCTGGGTTTCCCCGCCGAAGACATCATCTTCGACCCCAACATCTTCGCCATCGCCACCGGCATCGAGGAGCACAACAACTACGCGGTGGATTTCATCGAGGCCACCCGCGAGATCAAGCGGACCTTACCCCATGCCCTGGTCTCCGGCGGCGTGAGCAATGTATCGTTTTCATTCCGCGGCAATAATGTGGTGCGCGAGGCCATTCATTCGGTGTTCCTCTATCACGCCGTGCATGCCGGCATGGACATGGGCATCGTCAACGCCGGCCAGCTGGCGGTGTACGACGAACTGCCCGGGGAGCTGCGCGACTGCGTCGAAGACGTGGTGCTCAACCGCCGCAGTGATTCGACCGAGCGCCTGCTGGCCATCGCCGGCAAGTACAAGGGTGAGGGCGGTGAGGAGAAGAAGGAGGATCTGGCCTGGCGCGCTTGGCCGGTGGCCAAGCGCCTGGCCCATGCCCTGGTAAAGGGCATCGATACCTATGTCATCGAAGATACCGAGGAGGCGCGCCAGCAGTTCCCGCGGCCCATCCAGGTGATCGAGGGTCCGCTCATGGACGGCATGAACGTGGTTGGCGATCTGTTCGGCGACGGCAAGATGTTTCTGCCCCAGGTGGTGAAGTCGGCGCGGGTCATGAAGAAGGCGGTGGCCCATCTCATCCCCTATATCGAGGCGGAAAAGGCCGAGGACGCGCGCGCCGTGGGCAAGATCATAATGGCCACGGTGAAGGGCGACGTGCACGATATCGGCAAGAATATCGTGGGCGTGGTCTTGCAGTGCAACAATTTCGAGGTCATCGATCTGGGGGTGATGGTGGCGACGCAGACCATCCTCGATACCGCAAAAAAGGAGAACGCCGACATCATCGGCCTGTCCGGCCTGATCACGCCTTCCCTGGAAGAAATGGCCCATGTGGCCAAGGAGATGGAGCGCCAGGGCTTTACGGTCCCCTTGCTGATCGGCGGTGCCACCACTTCCCGCGCCCATACCGCGGTGAAGATCGAGCCCCATTATCACGGCCCCACGGTATGGGTGAAGGACGCCTCCCGCGCCGTGGGCGTGGCGCAGAACCTGATCAGCGACGAGTTGAAGGACGCCTATGTGGCGAAGATGCGCGATGAATACGTGCAGGTGCGCGAGCAGCACGCCGGACGCCGCGCCCACACCAAGTGGTTGAGCCTGGCGCAGGCCCGCGCCAATAAGGTCGAGATCGATTGGTCGGGCTATACGCCGCCGACGCCAAGCTTTCTCGGCCTCAAGGTGTTCGACGACTATTCACTGGAGGAGATCGCGCGCTATATCGATTGGACGCCGTTCTTTCATGCCTGGGAAATGCACGGCAGCTATCCCAAGATCCTCGACGACGCCGAGAAGGGGGCGGAGGCGCGCAAGTTGTTCGCCGATGCGCAGCAGACCTTGCAAAAGATCGTCGCCGGAAAATGGCTGGTGGCCAAGGCGGTGATCGGCTTCTTCCCGGCCAATAGCGTCGATGATGATGACATCGAGGTCTATAACGATGAGTCGCGCAGCCAGGTGCTTACGACCCTGCACCACCTGCGCCAGCAGGATGAAAAACCCCCGGGCCGGCCCAATCAATGCCTGAGCGACTTCGTGGCGCCCAAGGAGACGGGGCTCAAGGATTACATCGGCGCCTTCGCGGTTACCGCCGGTCTCGGCATCGATGAACATGTCCAGCGTTTCGAGGCGGCCCATGACGATTACCACGCCATCATGGTCAAGGCCCTGGCGGATCGTCTCGCCGAGGCCTTCGCCGAGTTGATGCATGAGCGGGTGCGCAAGGAATTTTGGGGCTATGTCCCCGATGAGCATCTCGATAACGAGGCGCTGGTCCGCGAGGAATATCGCGGTATCCGCCCCGCCCCGGGTTATCCCGCCTGTCCGGAGCATACCGAGAAGGGTCTGCTGTGGCGCTTGCTGGATGCGGAAAAGAACGCTCAGATCCAGCTCACCGACCACTTCGCCATGTGGCCCGCCGCCTCGGTGAGCGGCTGGTATTTCGCGCATCCCGAGGCCAAATACTTTGCCGTGGGTAAGATCAACAAGGACCAAGTGGTGGACTATGCGCGGCGTAAGGGTATGACCCTTACCGAGGCGGAGCGGTGGCTGGCGCCGAATCTGGGTTATGAGCCTGATTGATGCCGGCTGGGTTTGTGACCGGCTTCTCGGTTTGAGTCCAGGCTTGCCCCCTAGGATCGGCGGTATTGCAGGCGATGGTTATGTGTTGGCAGTGTATATATAGTATTGAATATGATTCTCAAGAAGGAGTGTGTCATGAAAGCGATTGTTACAGCAGGTGTACTTGTTGCGGGGATGTTGTCGGCGAATTTTGCGGCGGCCGCGGGCGATGCGGCGGCGGGCGAGGCCGTCTTTAACCGCGCGTGCAAGATGTGCCACGGTTCCGGGATGATGGGTGCGCCCAAGCTGGGTGATGCAAAGGCCTGGAGTGCGCGCGTCGAACAGGGGGCGTCCAAGCTGACCCAGCATGCCATCGAGGGATTCAACAAGATGCCGCCGAAGGGAAATTGCAAATCCTGCAGCGATGAGGACATCGCCAACGCCGTGGCGTATATGCTGAGCAAGCTGAAATAGTGTTGGTACCCGTCGGCGGCGCCTAGGCCCTAGGCCGGCAATTGGGCGCCCTCGCGCCTAATACTTGGATAGGATCAGATCAATTCCCTTATTGAGGCAGGCGCGCCAGGCTTGCTCCAGTTCCGGCGTATATTTGGGGTCATACTGTTTCACCGCCTTCATCAGGCTGTCCAGCCAAGTGGCGTAATGGCGCGGCTCGATGTTGAGCCCCCTCCGCGAGTGACTATCGGCCAGTTGTTGCAAGTAGCTGTCGACGACGCCCGTGCCCATGGCATGAGTAATGAGCATGTTGAGGCCCATCTGCATTACCTTTTTCTGCTTTTGGAAGTCGGTATTCTTGAACAGGGCGGCGATCTCGGGGGAGGTTGCCATGAATATCTTATAAAAAGAGTCCATAAAATCCGGTTTGAGGGCGCATCTGCCGAAGCTTGACTGTACGTCCCGAATACCCAAGGCCATCTTGAAATTCTCCCTCGCTACACTTTCATGGTCGAAAGCGTTCCACGAGTGATATCGGTCACCGATCGCCGGAAGATGAGTGCTGCCCAATAGGCTTGGGCCGACGCCCCTGTCGCCGTTCCCCGGAGTAAAGGATTTCTAAGTGATAGCGGCGGCGTGCCGGGCAGGGCTATGGGCGGCGATATTATCGGTGATGGTTGACTGCAGGATGTTGAGTTTGCCGTGAAAGTAATGTCCCACCCCGTCGAGGTAAACACAATGTGGTGCCGGATAGAGTCGGGTGGCCCATCGCAGCACATCCTTGCAGGGTACTATTTCGTCGTCTTTGCCCTGGATCAGCAGCCAGGGACAATCGGGCGCGGTGAGATCGCTGAAATCATAGATATTGACGGGCGGAGCGACGGTGATGAGACGATCCACCGCCATGAACTGGGCAGCCCGCAGCGCCACATAGGCGCCGAAGGAAAAGCCCGCCAGCCATAGCGCCCGGCCGGGATAGAGGGTTTGCGCCTGGCGCATGACGGCCAACAGGTCCTCGGTCTCGCCGATGCCGGCCGCGAAGGTTCCGGTACTGGCGCCGACGCCGCGAAAGTTGAAGCGCAGTGCGGACACGCCCAAGGCGCTTAAGGTGCGGGCCAGGGTGGCCGTGACCTTGTTGTCCAGGCTGCCGCCGTGCAGTGGGTGGGGGTGGCAGATCACGGCGACGGCGGGGTATGGCGAGTTCGTCATGGGGGGTGTCATGCGCGCCTCGATATCACCCGCCGGCCCGGCCAGCAGCAAGCGTCTTTCCGGGTAAAGGGTATGGGGGTTTCTCGGGGCTGCACTGTCCATGATGATGGCCTTATCCATAGGGTTTCGGCGTCAGGGAGGGGCATGATACGGGCCGGGTATGTCGCTGTCAAAAAAAGACGCCAGGGATGAGGGGGGCGGGCTGTGAATTATATGCTTAAATTTCAATTTGTTAATATACTCCCTACGGCTGGCGGTCTTGCCCGAGGGTGGCAATCACCTCATGGAGAACGCCGGGCGGCACACGCAATCCATAGGCCTGTTCCAGGAAACGGGCGGCGGTTTCCCGGTCGCGAGGGGGGTCGGGCAGGCGTTGCAACAGGCCGCGCAGGTCTTCCACCGCGGCCCAGGGATAGATGATCCAGCGCCAATTCCGGATCTTTTGGCCGTAGAAATCCGGGACCAGCGGGGACACTGTCTTATGATGAAGGACAGCGAGCTTGAGTTGGGCGGGATGGAAGCCCCGCAGGTGGGCTAGCGCCACTTGCAGGGTATCGCCGGAATCGCTGACATCGTCCACCACCAGCACCTTCCGTCCCTGAATGGCCACGCTCAGCGGGGAGGCCAAGGCGGCATGGGGCTGCGCGGCGGCACCATCGCGGTAATGGGTGATGCGAATGCTGGTGAGCTCATAGACGTCGAGCAGGTCGCACAGCAGGCGCGCCGGGACATAACCGCCCCGGGCGATGGCCACGATCAACTCGGGCTGGAAATCCGCGCTGCGGAGCTGCGCCGCGATGCGCCGTGCCAGGCCATAGATCTTGTGCCAGGTGACCAATTCACAGCGAAAGGGCTTATTCATGGCGGCCGTGCGGTGGTGAAGTCCTTGGGTCACAGTGCATCATAACGTCGATCGCTGTCCGTCGTCATGCCGGGTGATTGCGATTGTCTTGGTTAAATATCGATTTTACCTGGCCGTTATAGTAATCACGTTGTTAAAACGGGTGGCCGACCCCTCTTCCTCTTCAGGGAGAAGGCGGCGCGGCCTATGCTGTAGCTATAGGCAGAAGATTCGGCTATGAGCGAGAAGTCATACCAGATTATCGTCACCGGGGAACTGATGGAAGGCACCTATTTGCCCGACGTCAAGACCAAGCTGGCGGCGCTGTTCAATACCCCGGCCGAAAGGCTCGATCCGCTGTTTTCCGGCAAGCGGGTAGTGATCAAGAAGGGGCTTGGTGAAGACGCCGCCCAGAAATACCAGGCCGCGGTACAGGGCGCGGGCTTGCGCTGCGTTGCAGAGGCGATGGCGGTGGAAGCGCCTCCGGCACCTGCCGCCGTGGCATCGGCAGGGCCGAGTTTGGCGCCGGTAGGTACTATTTTGGTGGATGCGCCGTCGGTGGCGGCGCCGCAGATCGATACCAGTGCCTTCGATGTGGCACCGGTCGGCGCGACCATGGATGAATCGCCGCCGGTGACGGCGCCGGACATCGATACCGGCAATATCAGCGTGGCTCCCGTCGGGGGGGATCTGGTGGAGCATACCCCGCCGGCGGCGCCGGACATCGACACCAGTGCCCTGTCCGTCGCACCGCCCGGCTCCCAACTGGTAGAGGCCGAGGTGGTGACACCTCCGGCCATCGATATCAGCGATCTGGACATGGCGCCCGTGGGCAGCGACATGGGGGAAGATAAGCCGGGGGATGCGCCACCGCCGCCGGACACCAGCCACCTCAAGCTGGACTGATCGCCGGTCGGTTCCGCCGGCTCCACATTTTTCCCGCTTGGCGTTACCATCGCCGTTCCGACCGCTTATCGCGACTTTCATTCATCATGAGCAAACGTCCGCCATCCGCACCCCACGGTCGGGGTGCGCGCAGCAATCCCGACAACCGCTATATGGCCCATGGTCATGAGTTGATGGATGACGGCTGGGGCAGTCTGGAGCAGACACCGCCGCCGCTGCGCACCACCCTCACCAAGGACACCACCCGCACGGTCATCACTTATAACAAATCACCGGACGTGGGCTTCGATCGTTCCATCAATCCCTACCGCGGCTGCGAACATGGCTGTGTCTATTGTTTCGCCCGCCCTACCCATGCCTACCTGGGTCTGTCGCCGGGGCTGGATTTCGAGAGCCGGCTGTTCTACAAACCCGATGCTGCGGAACTACTACGCCGGGAGTTGGCAGCGCCCGCTTATCGTTGCGCCCCTATGGCCGTGGGCATCAATACCGACGCCTATCAGCCGGTGGAACGGCGCCTGGGTATCACCCGTGCGGTGTTGGAGGTGCTGCATGAATGCCGCCATCCCTTCACCCTGGTGACCAAGTCCTGCCTGGTGGAGCGGGACATGGATATCCTGGCGGCCATGGCGCGCGAGGACTTGGTGCAGGTGATGGTCTCCATCACCACGCTGCGCCATGACTTGGCGCGTACCATGGAGCCGCGGGCCACGGCGCCGGCGCGACGCCTGCAGACCATTCAACGGCTGCGCGAGGCCGGCATTCCCGTGGGGGTGCTGGTGGCACCGTTGATCCCGGTGCTGACCGACAGTGAGTTGGAGACTATCCTCGATCGGGCAAGGCAGGCCGGCGCGGGCAGTGCCGGCTATGTCCTGCTGCGCCTTCCTCACGAAGTAAAGGATTTATTCCGCGAGTGGCTGGCGGAACACCAATCCACCAAGGCGGAACATGTGATGCAACGCATCCGCGACAGCCGTGGTGGCAAGGACTATGCCGCCGATTTCGGCGCGCGCATGCGCGGCGAGGGGATTTATGCGGATCTGCTGGCCCAGCGTTTTCATCTTGCCTATCAACGCCTGGGGTTCCAGGCGCCGTTGCCCTTGGCGGTGCGCCACTTTCAAGCACCGCGCCGCGCTACCGCGCAGCTGGACTTGTTCTAGGTTTAGGTGGAGCGCATCTGCAGGACATTGAAGGGGTTTCCGTAGAGGTCTTCAATCGTCGCGCCTGTTCCCCAGGGATATTCCTGTGGTTCGCTCAGAATCTTGACGCCGCGTGCCGCCAGTTCCTTGCAGGTGGCGCGGCAATCGTCGCTTTGCATCATCCACAGGGTACCCTGTCCCACCCAGCCCTGCTCTTTCTGATCGCGTGCCTTGAACAGCACGA
>CAZOTG010000050.1:10535-10757 GCA_964582585.1 uncultured Chromatiaceae bacterium
CCCGGAAGAGGCACACTGGGGCCGTGGTTCTTCAGCCAGTTCCTTTTGTTCCTTGGGTGCGACGGTGAGCCAGCGGTAGCCCGGCATGCTGGTAGCATCGTCGGCGCGTTTCTCCCAGCCCAACTTCTCCGTGTACCACTTCAGGGCCTCGTCTTGGTCGCGTACGATGATGGTTATGTGGCTGATTTTTTTTACGGGCATGGCTCTGTCTCCTATCGCTGG
>CAZOTG010000051.1:0-2249 GCA_964582585.1 uncultured Chromatiaceae bacterium
GCCGACAAAGACTCGGCGCACGCCGTGGGAGCGCAGCACCGCCTCCAGTTCAGTGGCCTCGAAACCCGAGTAGGCATCCTTGTCCGGTCCGGCGGCCTTGGAGATGACGGTGGCATCCGGCGGCAGTCTCAGGTCGGCGGCGAATCGGGCGCCGGGGGTATTGGCGATACAGTGCGGCGGCCAGGGGCCGCCCCGTTCCTGAAAGGAGCAGTGGTTGACCGGGTGCCAGTCGCGAGTGGCGATGATGGGCAGACCCTTGGTGAGGAACAGGTCGATGCATTGATTGAGGGGCGCAATCACTTGCTCGCCGTCCTGTACGGCGAGCGCACCGCCCGGCAGAAAATCATTCTGCACATCGACGACGACCAGGGCATCGCCGTCCTGGAGGTCGATCGGATGTGTGTGGGGAATGCTCATTGCCATCCTCCTGACAGCGTGTTGCGCCTTCCAGTCTACATGGTTTGCCGCAACAATGGTCGCAATTTGGCGAGGGGGCGCGTATTCAGCACGTCCGGGGCCTCCAGCCAGCCGCGTCGCGCCTGTCCCACCGCAAAGCGCAGGTTGGCGAAATCCAGCACGCTGTGGGCATCCGAGGCGATGCTGATCAAAACGCCCTCGCTTTTAGCCATATTACAATAGACGTCGCTGAGGTCCAGGCGTTCCGGATGGGCGTTGAGCTCGAGAAAACAACCCCGCTGCCCTGCGGCGCGGATCAGTCGCTCCATGTCCACGTCATAGGCCTCCCGCTCGCCGATGAGGCGACCGCTGGGATGGGCCAGGATGGAGAAGTGGGGGGCATCCATGGCGCGCAGGATGCGTTCGGTCTGCTTTTTGCGGGGCAGGGTGAATTTGCTGTGTACCGCACCCACCACCAGGTCCAGGCGGGCCAGCAGCGCGTCGGGCAGGTCGAGGCTGCCGTCTTCCAGGATGTCCACCTCGATGCCCTTGAGCAGGGTGATGCCGTGCAGTTCGCCGTTGAGGCGGTCGATCTCGGCCATTTGCCGCTCGAGGCGCTCGGCGTCGAGACCCTTGGCGATAGTGAGGTGCCGGGAGTGCTCGGTGACCGCCAGGTATTTCAAGCCCTGTTTCTTGGCGGCCTGGGCCATTTCCCGGAGGGTGTTGTGGCCGTCGGTGTCCTTGCTGTGGCTGTGGAGGTCACCCTTGAGGTCTTTGAGTTCGATCAGCTTGGGCAGGTGATGTTCGCGGGCGGCCTCGATCTCGCCGCGGTTTTCACGTAATTCCGGCGCGATATAGGGCAGGCCCACCGTGGCGTACACCGATTTCTCCGTGTCGCCGGCCACCCGTTTATCACCTTTGAATACGCCGTATTCGTTGATCTTGAGACCGCGCTGCTGGCCGAGGCGACGAATGATAATGTTATGGGCCTTGGATCCGGTGAAATATTGCAGTGCGGCGCCGAAACTTTCCTCCGGGACAACTCGCAGATCCACTTGCAGATCCGATTTCAATATCACCGTGGCGCGGGTTTCGCCGTGGGACAGTACCTTTTTCACTTCATCATAGTGCGTAAAACGCTCCATGACCGGGCTCTTCGCCGTAGCGGTGACCAGGATATCCAGATCGCCCACCGTTTCCCTGGCGCGGCGGTAGCTGCCGGCGGCGACAGCCTGCTTTACGCCCCGGGTCTGTTTGAGATAGGCAAGCAGGGCCTCTGCGTATTGGCTTGCGACAGCGAGCTTGATCCGTTGGCCTTCGCCAAGCTGGGCCTGCAGGGCCTGGAGGATTTGCTGTTCGGTCTTCTCGCCGAAGCCGGACAACTGCCGGATCTTGCCGCCCTGGGCGGCACGCTGTAGCTGTTTCGGGGTTCGGACGCCCAATTGTTCCATGAGCAGCTTGACCCGCTTGGGGCCGAGACCGGGCAGTTTCAATAAGGGCGTGACGCTGGCGGGTACCGCCTTGTGCAACTCCTTGAGCTTGGCGGTGGTGCCGGTGCGGATGATCTCCACGATCTTGGCCGCCAGATCCTTGCCGATGCCGGGGAGGCGGGTGAGGTCTTCGCCCTGTTCCACCAGGCTGGTCAATTCCGTTCCCAGGTCGCCCACGGTGCGCGCGGCGTTACGATAGGCGCGGATACGGAAGGGGTTCTCGCCCTGGATTTCCAGCAGGTCGGCGATCTCCTCGAAGTGAGCGGCGATGTCGGCGTTGTGGACGGGCATGGCCGATCAGCCTCTTCAGCCTTTAATGACGATCATCGGTTCCAGGCGCGCCACCTTCTTGGCCAGTCCCGC
>CAZOTG010000051.1:2259-5103 GCA_964582585.1 uncultured Chromatiaceae bacterium
ATCTCCAGCAGGTCGGCGATTTCCTCGAAGTGGGCGGCGATGTCGGCGTTGTGGACGGGCATGGCTAGCCTTTTACTACGATCATCGGTTCCAGGCGCGCCACCTTCTTGGCCAGTCCCGCCTGGTCGGAGGCATCCACCACCTCCGTCACGTCCTTGTAAGCACCGGGGGCTTCTTCGGCGACACCGCGCAATGACGGGCTGCGGATCAGGATCCCGCGCTCGGCGAGTTGATCCACCAGTTCGCGGCCGCGCCATTGGCGGGTGGCCTGATGGCGGCTCATGGCCCGCCCGGCGCCGTGACAGGCCGAAGAGAAGGAACGTCGTTCGCTCTCCGCCGTGCCCACCAGGATATAGGAGGCCGTGCCCATGGTGCCGCCGATCAACACCGGCTGGCCGGTGGCGCGAAAGGCCTCCGGCAAATCGGGGTGGCCGGGGCCGTAGGCGCGGGTCGCGCCCTTGCGGTGTACGAATAATTTCCGCTGTCGGCCTTCCACCTCATGCCGCTCCACCTTGCAGGTATTGTGGGAGACGTCGTAGAGCAGCCGCAGGTCGGCGCGGGGCGCTATCTCGGCAAAGGCCTGGCGGGTGAGGTGGGTGATGATCTGGCGGTTGGCCAATGCGCAGTTGATGCCGGCGCGCATGGCGCCGAGATAACTCTCGCCGAGGGGCGAGTTGATGGGCGCGCAGGCCAGCTCGCGATCGGGCAGGGCGATGCCGTAGTCCCGCGCGGCCACGGCCATCTTCTTCAAGAATTCAGTGCCGATCTGATGGCCCAGGCCGCGTGAACCGCAATGGATGCTCACCACGATATCGTCGGGCTGGATGCCGAACGCCGCGGCAACCTCGGGGGCGTATACCTCGGCGACATGTTGCACCTCCAGATAATGATTGCCGGAACCGAGGGTGCCCATCTCGTCGCGTTGACGCTGCTTGGCGTGTTCGGAAACCTCCTCGGGACGGGCGCCGGCCATGTCGCCGTGCTCCTCGACCCGTTCCAGATCCTCAGGCCGTCCATAGCCTTGTTCCACGGCCCAGCGCGCGCCGCCCCTCAGCATGGCGTCCATTTCCTTGATGTTGAGGCGGAGACGGCCGGTGCTGCCCACACCGGCGGGGACGGTGTAGTACAACATTTCCGCCAGCTGTCGCTGCACGGGGAGAATGTCGTCGCGCTTGAGGCCGGTGAGCAGGCTGCGCACGCCGCAGGAGATGTCGAAGCCCACACCGCCCGCGGAGATGACGCCGCCTTCGTCGGGGTCGAAGGCCGCCACGCCGCCGATGGGAAAGCCGTAGCCCCAGTGGGCGTCGGGCATGGCATAGGCGGCCTGCACGATGCCGGGGAGGGTGGCGACGTTGGTGATTTGTTCGAAGACCTTTTGGTCCATGGCGTCGATGAGCGCCGCGCTGGCGTAGAGGACGGCGGGGACGCGCATCCGGCCGAAGGGCTCGATGCGCCAGGCGTTGTTCGCCAGTTGGATGAATTGGGAGCGATCCATGGCCGTACCTCTAAGCGTGAGCAGGCGGGAATACCGTCCGTGACAATAAAGTTTATATCATCGACGTCCGGCTTTCAGCTAAACGTCTACAACGCATTGTGCCAACCACAAGCCGTTATCGAGACGCTTTACCTCGAGCCCCGTGTAGGTCGCGCCTTTGATCTCCACAGCGGGTTGATGCCGCGCCACGTCAACGGCCTCGCCGCTTGCGATAGCGGTCAAGCGGCCATCGTCCAGCTCAACATCAAATCGGCTAAACAACATGTGGCGATTGGCCATCTCAAAGATGACGACGTTGAGAAAATCCACGAACAGCAATTCCGGATCGGGATCGACGGCGGTGAGGGTGACGGTTTCCGTGGCCAAGACCTTGTCGAGGTCGGTGACCACTGCGGTCAGGGCCATGGCGGCTTGGGCGAAGGCCTCCGCCAGGGTGGGGGCGACGCCGCGTATCCCCATGTCGGCTTCATGGGGGAAGTGTTCCCAATGACCCTTGTTGTGATGCTGTTTGTCTTCCATGGCTCGAGGCTATCATTCGACGGATGGCGTAGCGGCTTAAAGCACCGCGAAGGGCTGTACGTCCACCAGCGTCCCGGCGGGTACATCGCCCGATTCGGCGGGCAGGATGATGAAGCAATCCGCCTCGCTCATGGAGCGGAGGATATGGGAGCCCTGTTCGCCGGTGCTGCGCACTACGGTTTCCCCCTCTGAATTAGTTTCTAAGATGCCGCGTTGAAACTCCATACGCCCCGGCGCCTTCTTTAGGGTTGTGGCACAGGGTACCTTGAAATGCAAGGGTGAACGTTCCCGCTCGCCCATCATACGCCGCAACGCCGGTTGCACGAATTGATAAT
Organism: uncultured Chromatiaceae bacterium; assembly: GCA_964582585.1. Classification (GTDB taxonomy): domain Bacteria; phylum Pseudomonadota; class Gammaproteobacteria; order DRLM01; family DRLM01; genus JARRQJ01. The sequence continues at coordinate 4,609 of CAZOTG010000051.1, forward strand.
AGGTGGCCATGGCGGAGACCGGGTTGCCGGGCAGGCCGAAGAACAGCGCCTGGGCGATGCGGCCGAAGGCGAAGGGCCGTCCGGGTTTCATGCCCACTTTCCAGAAGAATACTTCCCCCAGTTCCGCCAAGGTATCGCGCACGAAGTCGGCGTCGCCCACCGAGACGCCGCCGGTGGTGATCACGGCATCGGCTTGGGCGGCGGCCTTGGCGAGGGTTTCCCGCAAGGCCTCGCGCCGGTCGCGCACCACGCCGAGATCCAGGGGTTCGGCGCCGGTTTGCAGTAACAAGCCGTACAGCGTATAGCGATTGCTGTCATAGATGGCGCCCTCGTCGAGCGGTTCACCGCTAGTGCGCAGTTCATCGCCGGTGGAGAAAAAGGCGACGCGGGGACGGCGCGTCACGGTGACGGCGCCCATGCCCAAAGACGCCAGCAGGCCCAGGTCCGCCCCCACTGCGGCCGTGTCCGCGAAGCGTTCCATCGCGAGTTCACGTC
>CAZOTG010000051.1:5113-10521 GCA_964582585.1 uncultured Chromatiaceae bacterium
ATGACAGTCTGTCCGGCGGAGAGGTCTTCACCGGCGCGGCGTACATGTTGGCCGGCACTATGGTCGTTCCCGACGTTGATGGTGTCGCCGACGCGTTCCGCCTGTTCCTGCATGATGACGGTGTCGCAACCCCGGGGGAGGACCCCGCCGGTCATGATGCGCACGCAATGGCCGGCTGCCATCTCACCCCTATAAGGTGTGCCCGCCATGGCGGTGCCGATTACCGTCAGTCGGCATCGACCCTGCTTGGGCAAGTCCACGCTGCGTACGGCATAGCCGTCCACAGCGGAATTGGCGTGGGGTGGGACATCAAAGGGGGCACTCACGGTTTCGGCGACGATGCGCGCCAGGCCTTCCTTCAATCGAATAGACTCTTTTGCGGAAAGCGGCGATACGGCATCGAGCAGGCGTCGCCGCGCCTCGGCGACGCTGAAGGCGTCGCGCTCCGAAGGAGTATCGCAATTTTCCCGTCGGTCTTGTGAAGGTTTGTGCTCCATGAGCGTTAGCGGTCCAAAACCTGATCTCTGGGGGGCGGCAGCACTTTGAAACCCGGGGCATCGCTGTCGCCGCCCGCGAGGATCATGGCGTAGATGAAGGGCGGAAAATTGGGGGCCTGACGGCCGTTGATGACCACCAAGGGGGTGCCTGTGATGTGATGTTGCATGGCGTAGTCGATGTCATCCTGCAGCATATCCGCGGTCTCCGGTGAATCGACGCAGGATTCGAGGCTGTGGCGTTGTGACGGGGAATGGGCGGCTATGTCCCAGATATCATCCACGCCGAGACGGCCTTGCCTCTGGAAAAAGGTGGCGCGTACCTGGTTGGCTTTGGGAGAGCCTCCCAGGCAGATCAGGACCTTGGCGGCAAGGCAGGCGACATGGCTGTTGTCGGAACGCTCCATATTGTGATTGCATTCACTGTCGAGAGGGAATTGCCGACCTTCCTCGCTCCAGCTGTTGGGGGGCGTGACTTTGCGAATTTTGGCGAGGGCCTCTTCCAGGTGTTTGCAGTGAGGGCAGCGAATGTCGATCCAGTCGATGAGGTGAACCGGTGAGCGGGTATTGCCGGTGATGAGCCGTTTGCTGTCGACGGGGCGGTCAATGAACGGCGCGGCGCGATAGAGGGCACGCGAATCGCTGACCAGTTGTTGCTGATCGGGCGGCAGAGAGAGTAGAAACTTCGCCAAGGGATCTTCCGCCGGCGAGGTATCAGGAGATGCCGCTGAATTCACGGAATCGAGAGAAGCTATAGCGGCGTTTTGTTGTGGCGTGTGGCGTCCCGGATAGAACAGCAGGGCGATGCTGATCAATAACAGGCCGATGCTCTGCAGTAGCGCATGACGCCACTGCCATGCCGTGTCCCTCGGCAGACGAAAGGCGGCGACGGCGGCGACGGCGACCAAGATGTAAAAAAGAAAACAGGTCGGACAGAGTATGCCGATGGTGACGGTGTAAGCCAGCAGCGAGAGCGAGACGAGGGCGCCGCTGGCGGTGGTGAGGCGCAGCGCCAATACGATATCGCCGGCGGGGTTGCCCTTGCGCACATGCCAGGCGAGCTCAATGGCGAGGAGCAGGACGATCGCCGCCCAGGCGACTCCCCAACCCGCCAGAGGGACGCCGGAATAATCGTGGACGGCGTCGGCCAAAGGCGAATTCCACACCGAGGCACAGTCAATGGTTTCGTTCACGGAACACAGGGGCGCCGGACCGCCGCTCCTGATTTGTATCAATTCGACCCATTGATAGATACCGAGCAGGATCGCCGCGAGCGAGACGACGATCAGCAGGAAGTAGCGGCGCGGTGGATGACCGCCGGAGGCGGAAGGCTGTTGATTCATAGGCTTGGTGTACTTTGATCTTGCTCGGGGATCGTAGTTCCGGAAATGTAACAAGTTCGTGCCGCGCGCACAACGTGCAATGCAAGGGCGTGCGGGTGTTAAGGAATAGTCACAGTATATGGTATATGATTTTACCAGGAGGTTATTCATGCGACGACTGATCGGACTTGCATTGTTGCTGCTGGCATTGTGGCCGTTGTATCCGCAGGGGCAGGAGACTCCGCGCGCCATTGTGCTCGAAGTCAAAGGCGTGATCGGTCCCGCCGTCAGCGACTATGTACAGCGCAGTTTGCATAAGGCGGCTAAGCAAGGCGCCGCGCTTGTGATTATCCGCATGGATACGCCCGGCGGTCTCGATACCGCCATGCGGGAGATCATTCAGGCCATCATTACTTCACCCGTGCCGGTGGCGACCTATGTGGCGCCGAGCGGGGCACGGGCGGCCAGCGCCGGTACCTATATTCTTTACGCCAGCCACATCGCGGCCATGGCGCCGGCGACCAATCTCGGCGCGGCTACGCCGGTGCAGATCGCGACGCCCCTGTCTCCCGGAGGGGACAAGTCGCCTAAGGGAGAAGGGAATGGCGATGCCATGACCCACAAGATCATCAATGACGCTGTAGCCTATATTCAGGGCCTGGCCAAGATGCGCGGCCGCAACGCCCAGTGGGCCGAGAAGGCGGTGCGCGAGGCGGCGAGTCTGCCGGCGGAAGAGGCGTTGAAAATGGGGGTGATCGACGTGGTGGCCAAGGACAACGCCGACCTTCTTGCGCAGATCCAGGGCAAGACCGTGATGGTGGCGGGGCAGGAGCGGGTGCTGAATACCGCGGGGTTGAGCATCGAAGTAATGCAACCCGATTGGCGTTCCAAGCTGCTGGCCATCATCAGCGATCCCAATGTCGCTTATATCCTGATGTTGGTCGGCATCTATGGGCTTATCTATGAATTCGCCAATCCCGGTATGGTGCTGCCCGGCGTGGCGGGCGCCATTAGCCTGTTGCTGGCCTTGTTCGCCTTTCAGGTCATGCCGGTGAGCTATGCGGGTGTCGCCCTGATCATGCTCGGGGTCGCTTTCATGATCGCGGAGGCGGTGGTGCCCAGTTTCGGCGCCTTGGGTATCGGCGGATTGATCGCCTTCATCATCGGCTCGGTAATCCTGATTGACACCGATGTGCCGGGCTATGGCATCTCACCGGAATTGATCGGCGCCTTTTCCCTGACCAGCGCGGCGTTCTTCATTTTCGTCGTCGGCATGGCGGTCAAGGCGCGGCGGCGCCCCGTGGTCAGCGGCAGAGAGGAGATGATCGGCGCGAGAGGGGTCGTTTTGGATGATTTTGAGCAGAGCGGACGAATTCGCGTCCATAGTGAAGTGTGGAATGCCAGCTCCAAGGTGCCGCTCCGTAACGGACAACAGGTACGAGTCGTTGCCATAGACGGTTTGACCTTGCATGTGGAGCCCTGGGAGAGATTAGGAGGTTAGGCTTATGGTGTCTTATACATTACTGATAGTTGTGGGGTTGGTGCTGGCGATTTTGCTCAGCGCCTTTCGAGTGCTCCGCGAATATGAACGCGGCGTCGTATTCATGCTGGGCCGCTTTTGGAGGGTGAAAGGGCCCGGTCTCATCATCGTCATTCCCGTGTTGCAGCAAATGGTGCGCGCCGACCTTCGCACCATCGTCATGGATGTGCCGAGTCAGGATGTGATCTCCCGCGATAACGTCTCGGTAAAGGTGAATGCCGTGATCTATTTTCGCGTCGTCGATCCGGAAAAGGCCATTATCCAAGTGGAAAACTTCGATGCGGCTACCAGTCAACTGGCGCAAACCACGTTGCGTTCCGTTCTGGGGCAGCATGAATTGGACGACATGCTGGCGGGGCGTGAAAAACTCAATGCCGATATCCAGCATATCCTTGACGAGCAGACCGATGCCTGGGGCATCAAGGTGTCCAATGTGGAAATCAAGCATGTCGATATCGATGAGAGCATGATTCGCGCGATTGCCCGTCAGGCGGAGGCGGAGCGCGAACGGCGCGCCAAGATCATTCACGCTGAAGGCGAACTTCAAGCCTCGGAAAAGCTGGTGCAGGCGGCGCAAATATTGTCCGAAAAGCCGCAGGCACTGCAATTGCGCTATTTGCAGACCTTGACGATGATCGCGGGGGATAAGACTTCCACGATCATATTCCCATTACCCATGGATATCATCAAGCCCTTCCTCAAGCCGCAGGCGGAAAAGGACTAAACTCATCTTATACATGAGACGATAAAATTAGGGAAGGGTCTTAGCGAGCTCCGTGGGGCTTGGCTAAATTTGGATCGATTATAGTATGATGAATGGGTCCCTGTTATCGGAGAGGATGGAATGTGAATTATGTTGTCGAAAATTCACTGAGCTTGTATGAGAGGAATTTCAGCAGGCTGATGGAGTTGCTGCCCGATTTGCACCATGGGCGTGGTCCCTTTATCATTGCGGCTGCCGGGCTCTCCCCCATTTATGTCGAGATACTCGAACAGAATCCCTACACCACCACCATTCATATTCGCCAGGGCATGGCGGCCGAGCGGCCGTGGCTGTGCGATCTCCGGATGAAGGTGCGTATCTACCACGATGCCCAGGTGGCCGAGGTGATCGCGTACCAGGGCGTCCATGCCTTGCAGCCCTTTTACCCCTATCCCAATCCAAAAATGCTACAGCCTTACGAGAAACGACGGGTCAATCAGTTTCTGGGCGAGTGGCTGAGCTATTGTCTTATCCGGCGCTTGTCATCGGCAAAGTGATTCGACGCCAAGAAACCGGCGGGAATTGCCAATAATATATTGACGTTCAATGGGTTATCGGGTGTAAAATACCCTCGTTGGAAAAGATAATCATTAAAGCCACGCCGAACCGTGCCGATAAACTGATTAGAGCGATGTGGTGGAAGAATCGCCCTCGACTCCTGTAGTGAAATGGCTTCATTTCTTCTCAACGGCGGGAGGTACTGGTGATGAGTGATCGGCGTAAATATGAGGGTGAAGAGGATCTTCAGTTGCAGCTTCTCGAAGTGACTGAGGACCCCACGTTTGGCAAGCATGAACCACAGCGCCAGAGAGCGTTGACAGCCCGCGGCGAGTTGGATCTGGAAGGAGCGGGGACTGAGGGGGAAATGCGCGCGGCCAAGGTACTGCATTGACAGCCCTGATAACAACCAGGTAGCAGTCATGAACGTTTCTCCGCTTTAGGGTAATGCGGAGAAAGGAGTTGGATAGCGATTATCCAAGATATACTCATTTGGTATGACTATTCGAAATATAATAGTTATCGGCCACACTAATAACGAAATCCGCTCTTGACGGATACTCACCTTCTCACGGAAGAATTGAAGCCGATTTAGTCATAATGTCCCGCCATACATCAACGTTCTTTATCGCTTGTCTGGCCTTTCTATTGTCTGGACTGGTTTCCCCCTTCACCAGCGCCGCACAGCCGCCGGCCGTTGCGGTGTTATATCCCGATCTTCAAGAACCCTATCGCAGTGTGGTGGCTTCGATCATCGAGGGTATTCAGGAGCAAATGAAGGAGCCGGTGAA